>CAIQXC010000918.1 GCA_903875675.1 Akkermansiaceae bacterium | reverse complement strand
GCTGTCGCGTATCGCGGCAGGCCGTGACAGCGTGCCTCCGGCCGCTGTGACCATGCGTAGAGAATTCATCGTGCGCCCAGTCCGGCGCATTCTCCAAGCATGGGCTGCTACTTGGCACGCGCTGCGGGACGCAGCACGCACGGCCTGCGGCGGGACGCCGCAGGCACCATCCTGCCCGCCGCCATTCTTCAGCAGCGCATCCCCCCGGTGTATCAAGATTGAGGTCAGGTGTTCCGAGGCTTGCAGAAACGAGCAATCCGCAGCAAACTGGGGCGTGTCTGAGACCCATGAAAGTGCGAGGCGGTGGAGCGGGTACGTGTGCCCGGATTGCCGGCTGGTGTTCCGCGTGCCGCGGGACCATGATGGCAGCGGCTTGGTTTGCCAAGGCTGCCGACGCTTGTTGCGCCTCCCCACAGCCGGTGAGCCGACCCCGCGGCTGCTGGCCGAACCGATCAAATCCACCCCGATTGCACCTCAGCCCGCACCCGCCAACGACATGCTGTCGGCTGACGCCTCCAGTGAGGTGCCTGACTCACAGCGAAGCAAACGCCGGGTGCGCAAACGGCGCAGCGCCGAATCCCACAGCGAGACGCCCAAACGACCCTCCTGGGAACACGAAAACTCCCGACACTCCAAGTCAAACGGACATGAGCGGCAGTCCATGCAATGGATGTTAGGCGGAGGCCTGGCCATTTTTGCTCTGGCTGCCTGGGGCGGCTGGTTTGTGCTTCGGGGGGACGGCACCAAGACCAAGGCGGTGGCTGAGGTCCCAAGGCCATCGCCAAGCCCGGCCGCGCCAGCGGAGTCTGCCGGAGTGGCCGAGTTGCCCGCCATCATGCAACGCAGCGTGCCGTCGATCCTAACCGAGATTGAGCCGCTGGCCCGCAAGTTTCTAGAAGCAAAATCCCCCGACGAGTTGCTGCCCGTGATCCGCAATCCGCAGCGGGCCAAGCCGCGTTTGATGCGCCAATACCCGAAGGGCCGCATCGAGCCACCCGGCCTGGCGCAATTCAATACCAGCGGCAATCTAATTTTTGGCGACTCCTCGGCAGTGGTCGAAGTCCGCACACGCAATTCTGAAACCCGCCAACTCACCTTTGTCGTGACTCCTGAGGGCCTCAAAATCGACTGGGAAAGCTGGGCCGGTTGGTCCGAGATGACGTGGCCGGCCTTGCTCGCCGAGGTGCCCACCCAAGCCACCGCGTTTCGCGTGGTCGTCAAACGCGTCGATTACTATAACTTCAGTTTCTCCGATGACACCCAATGGCAGTCCTATGGTCTGGAGTCCCCCGATGGCGAACACATGATCTTCGGCTATGTGAAGCGCGGATCTGCTGCAGCCGAAAAAATCCACATGAGTTCTGACGTCGAACAGGCTGCTATGATTGTCAAAATCCGCTTTCCCGCCCAAGTTGCTTCGTCTAACAATCAAGTGGTGATCGATGACGTGCTCTCCAACGACTGGCTTGAGAAGGATGAATGAAACCTGCCATGAACCAAACGACCTATGACAAGGCGCTTGAACTGAACCTCGACCCGCAGGTGTACGGGACGTTTGCGGAGATAGGTGCCGGCCAGGAAACCGCCAACTGGTTTTTCCGCGCATCAGGCACCGCAGGGTTGGTCGCCAAGTCGATCTCAGCCTATGACATGACCATGAGCGACGCGATCTATGGCCGGGCCTCGCGCTACGTGTCGGCCGAACGCCTCACCGCCATGCTCGACCATGAGTATGCCATTCAACTCGAGCGCCTCGCTCCGAGCCGTGGCTCCAACACCACATTCTTTTCGTTTTGCAACACCGTTCGGGCCCGCGGCTGGCAGGACTCCGGCGAGTGCCACGGCTGGCTGGGCATGCGTTTCCAAATCCAACCCGGCGACGCGGCGTCGGATATTGTTCTGCACGTTCGGATGTTAGACCGGGAAACCACCGATCAGATGGACGCGCTGGGCATCATCGGAGTGAATCTGATCTACGCGGCATTCCGCCACCGCGGCAGCTTGAAACGCTTTGTCGAGGCCCTGGTGGAGAACGTCGTACCCGGGCGGGTCGAAATCGATCTGCTGAAGCTAACGGGACACGGCTATGAAGACTTTGACAACCGACTTTGCGCCCTCCAATTGGTGGCTAGCGGGCTAACGGACGCGACGATGTTTCTACCCAGTGGCGAGGTGGTGCAACCCGCCGAGGCGCTCTACCGGCGGCCGGTGCTGTTGTTGCGCGGCAGTTTCGATCCGGTGATGAACGTGCACCTGGCAATGCTCGGGCAGGCAAACCGCGGGTTCGTCGCTGGCTTGGAGGCCGAAGACAGTGGCCAGGAAATGCGGCTTTGCGAAATTTCATTAGATAATCTACTGCGCGGCCAGGACATTGATTTGCAGGGATTTTTGGATCGGGCAGACGCCTTGCAAGCTCTGGGGGAAACCGTTCTGCTATCTCGCTGCGCCGAGTTTCACCGGATCGCCGGGTTTCTCAACCGCTGCACAACCCAGCCGGTGGGCATCATCCTGAGCATCGGCCTCCTCAATGAGTTGTTCAAAGCGAAGTGGTCGGAAAACCTCCCCGGAGGATTGCTGGAATCCTTCGCGAGGCTGTTTCTCAAGCGAGTGACGCTGCACGTATTTCCATGGAAGAACCGTCGCAGCGGAGAATTGGTGACCGTGGAGAATTTCCGGGCACCAGCGGACTGCGTCCACCTCTATCAACACTTCCGGGACAACGCACGGATCCTCGGCATGGCTTGCGAGGATGAGGAAATGCTGCTCCACACCGGCCGCGACGTCTGCAGGATGATTATTGAGGG
>CAIQXC010000917.1 GCA_903875675.1 Akkermansiaceae bacterium | reverse complement strand
GGTCGGATTTATCGGCGCGGTGACCTGTGCGGATTTCTGTGAGACCTGCAACAAACTCCGTCTGACAGCCGACGGCAAACTCCGTCCCTGTCTGGGTCGCCACGGGGAAATCGACCTGCTTCCCGCGCTGCGTTCTAACACCCAAAAGGCTACGGCCCTCCCCGATGCCATCAGTGACGCGATTGCGAACAAACCGGAACACCATTCCTTTGCCGATGATTTCGAGGTCAAACGCCCGATGATCGCTATTGGCGGCTGAACCTATGTAATCAGGGAAATAACGATACCAGAAGACCCATAAGAATCATTTCCAAACATGCCGGCCGACACTCTGCATACCTATTTTCCGTTGGCGCTTGGCTTGGCGTTTTTCCTGGCGGCGGCGCTCTACGCCTCGGTCGGGCATGGTGGCGCATCCGCCTATCTGGCGGTGATGGGACTCCTCGGCATGGCTCCGACGGAGATGAAACCCATCGCGCTTACACTCAACATCGCCGTTTCGTTGTTGGCATGGATCGCCTTCACTCGGGCAGGGCATTTCCGGCCCCGGTTGTTCTGGCCGTTGGCGGTGGCTTCGGTGCCCGCCGCGCTGCTCGGCGGGTGGCTGCAATCCCCTGAACCGGTCTTCAAACTCATTCTGGCCGCAGCCCTCATCGCCGGGGCGTGGCGCCTCGTCTGCGGTTGCAAGGCGGATGAAGCCACACTCCGCGAGCCCTACCAGCCCGCACTGCTGCTGCTCGGGCTGGCCATCGGTTTCCTCTCCGGGCTGATCGGCATCGGTGGCGGAATTTTTCTAACACCAATGCTCGTTCTGTGGCGCTGGAGCCCGGCCAAACCCGCCGCCGCCATTTCCGCCGCCTTCATCTTCGTCAACTCGTTGGCGGGACTGACGGGATTCCTCTCCACGGGTCGCAGCGTCCCGCCACTCGCGTGGCTGCTGCTGCCCGCCGTGCTTGCCGGGGGGTGGATTGGCTCGCACTGGGGCAGCCGCCGCGCCGGTTCGCCGGCATTGTTGCGGGTGCTCGCCGCAGTGTTGGTGGTGGCCGCCGCCAAATTCGTAATCCCCTAACATCATTGCCAATCCATGCTATCATTTCGCGAGGCGCTGGACCTGTTATTGCGACACACCCCGCTGTTGGCAGCCCAAAGCTGTCGCATTGAGCAGGCAGCCGGCCGGGTGTTGCGCGAGGAGATCCGCGCCGACCGGAACTTTCCGCCCTTCGACCGCGTGATGATGGATGGTTACGCGCTGTGCATGGCCGACTGGCAGACGGGCCATCGCACATTCCGGGTCACCGGATGCGCCCCGGCCGGACAGCCGACGGTTGATCTATCAGACGAGGCAGGTGCCTGTGTCGAGGTGATGACCGGCGCACCGCTGCCGGTTGGAGCCGACTGCATTGTTCCACTGGAAGAGGTGACACGGCCAGCCACCGGTGAAATTCGCATTGACGATTCCTTTGAAGCGGTTGCCGGGCGCTTCATCCATCCGGCCGCCAGCGATGCGCCTGCTGGCACCCTGTTGCTCCGGCCCGGGGTTTTGTTAGGATCACGGGAAATCGGAGTGGCCGCCTCGTGCGGCGCTGCTGTGCTTGAGGTTTCGCGCATGCCAAAGATCGCGGTGATTGCCACCGGTGACGAACTCGTGGCCGTGGATGAATCACCCGCCGCCCACCAGATACGGCAGTCCAACGCCCATGCCATCGGGTGCGCCCTGCATCGCGCCGGCTATCAGGTCAGTCATGTCGGCACGCTCGGCGATGACAACGGTTCGTCCATGCAGGTCCTGCTAGAGACGTTAGCCGGTTGCGAGTGGCTCGTTCTGACAGGCGCGGTGTCCAAAGGGGCACGCGATTTCCTGCCGGGCATGTTGAACGCCATGGGTTGCACCCGGTTGTTTCACGGAGTGGCTCAACGGCCGGGCAAACCCGCCGGTTGTTGGATCGGTCCGGGCGGGCAGGTGATCATGGCGCTTCCCGGCAATCCGGTTTCGGCGCTCACCGGTCTGCATGCTTTCGTGATGCCAGCGCTGGCAGTGGCCAGCGGCTTGCCGGTTCCCACGCGGCGGCGGGTGATCCCCACCGATGAAATCGCCGGCTTGCCCGGCCTGACCCACCACCTGCCGGTCACCCTGCGCGACGATGGCCGGGCCGAGGCCGCCGCCACCGGCAACAGCGGGGATTTCATCGGCTTGCTCAGGAGCGATGGATTTGTTACCCTGCCGCCTCGCAGTGACATTCCGGGGATTTCCGCCGCGTTGCCTTTCACACCATGGATCTAACATCATGAACCCTCCTGCCAACCCCGCATTCAGCCACCTCCGCGATGGCCTGCCAACGATGGTCGATGTCGCGGACAAACCGGCGAATCGCCGCACGGCGGTGGCCTCCGTGCGGGTGGCGCTCGGGGAGGATCTCATCGCCCGGTTTGAACGCAACGAACTCCACGGCCCCAAAGGTCCGGTCATGCAAACGGCGATCATCGCCGGCACCATGGCCGTCAAGAACACCAGCATGCTCATTCCTTTCTGCCACCCGCTCCCGGTCGAACACTGCGGGTTTGAAATCACCCTGACAAACGATAGCCTGGTCATCCGCTGCGCAGTCACCACCACGGGCAAGACTGGTGTCGAGATGGAGGCGATGACCGGGGCTAGCGTCGCCGCGCTCACCGTCTATGACATGTGCAAGGCTATCAACAAAGCCATCCGCATCCACGACCTCCACCTCGTCGCAAAAACCGGCGGCAAATCCGGGGATTACCACGCCGATCCGTTATGACTCCACGTCAACCTAACACTCTCTGCGGCCTGGTGCTCGCGGGTGGCCACAGCTCGCGCATGGGCACGGACAAGGCGGCGCTGGTCCATCCGGACGGGCGCACGCTGGCCCGGCGTTGTTATGATTTGTTAGTGGAAGCGGGTTGTGAAACTGTTGCGCTGTCCCTGCGCCATGATCAGGTGTTACCGCCGGGATTTTCCGACCTGCCGCAGGTCATGCTGGTTCGCGATCCCGAAGGCCTGAGCCAGGGGCCGCTCGGTGGCATGCTCGCCGCCATGCGTCTGCACCCGGAGGCCGATTGGTTGATCCTTGCCTGCGACCTGCCGCGTCTCGACTTGGCCACGCTCACGCAGTTGATAGCCTCAAAGCGCCTTGACGAACCTTTCCTGTCCTACCGCAGCGAGTTTGACGACTTGCCGGAACCCTTGTGCGCACTGTATTCCCCGGCGGCCTTGCCGATTCTCGAACGAGCGCAGGCCGAGGGGATCCGCTGCCCGCGTAAACCACTCATCGGCCACCAATGCCGCTTGCTCGAGCCACTGACCCCGCATGCCCTCGACAACGCCAACACTCCCGCTGACTGGGCAACCGCAATCACCCGATGACTCCACTTGCCTGCTATCAAGTCTGTTATTTCGGCCTGCTTGCCGAGCGCCGCGGGCTTTCCGAAGAACGCTTGCAGCACCCTGCGACTACTGCCGTTGAACTCTACGCTTCACTTAATGCGACGCACCGCCTGGGCCTCTCAACCAAAGATTTCCGCGTCGCCGTCAATGACGAATTCGTTGCGTGGAACCACCCGCTCCAGGACGGTGACCGGATCGCTCTGCTGCCACCGATGTCCGGCGGCTAACATTCCTGATCCTCCCCGACATGCCTGCCGAAGTCCATTTTTTTCTAACCGACAATCCCCTCGATATTCTGACGTTATCGGAGGAGGTGCATGATTCCGCGGCCGGCGCGGAGGTGACCTTCGATGGACGTGTTAGAAACCACAACGCCGGACGCGTGGTCAGCCAGCTCGAATATCAGGCCTATCCGGCGCTGGCGCTAGCCACGGGTCGGCGTATTCTAGAGGAAGAGGCGGCGCGGCATGGCATCCTGCGGGCGGTGGCGGTGCATCGCACCGGGTCACTCGACATCGGTGAGTCAGCCGTCTGGATCGGGGTGGCATCAGCCCACCGGGAAGCTGCTTTTGATGCGGCTCGCGCCATCATCGAGCGGCTGAAATACGAATTGCCGGTGTGGAAGAAGGAAACCTATGCCGATGGCAGCACGGAGTGGGTGGGACCCGACAACCAATCCGCCGAAACCGGGCGAGGGAGCGGAGACATTCCCGAGTGGCGAGCGGAGTTGGTGGAAATCTGGATCTCCCCGGGCAACGATTTTCGCGGCCATCACGGCATGGCGCGTGGCGACCACGGCATTACGAGTGTTGCGGAGATCGAGTGCGTGGCTGGCATGGGGCTGCGGGGCGACCGCTACTTTGGCTATAAGCCGGATTTCAAGGGGCAGGTGACGTTTTTTGACGCCAATGCGGTGGACGCGGTGCGCCAACATTTCAAGCGACCGGATCTATCAGGCGGCGAGTTCCGCCGGAATCTCATCGTCCGGGGCGTCGATTTATCGGTGTGGGTAGGGCAGCGCTTCCGTTTCCAGGGCATCGAGTTCGAAGGCAGCGAAGAATGCAAACCCTGTTACTGGATGGATCAAGCAGTGGCACCGGGGGTGGAGGAATTTCTTAAAACACGCTTTCGCGGCGGTCTGCGTGCCCGCGTGCTGTGCGATGGCACGTTGAGGGTTTCCTGAGATGCCCCGAAAATCGGCTAGGTGATCAAATCGCGTCCAGCACTTGAAAAACAGAACCTTCCGATCTTGCGAGAGATTGTTCGCCACGGGTGCTATTCTTCGACCTTGAGGATTTGGTGCGCCCCGCAGTTCCCGGACTGAGTTGCGCGTCCCATCGGGCAAGAGTAGTGCTGCAAAAGCGGGCTGGATGTTCCGGTCGTCCAGTTTTGTGAACGGGTCATGTCGTGCGGATCGCAGCGGGTTGGGGGTCAGGGAATTGTCCCGCAAAATGGCAAAATAGCCAGACGGGGTTTCTTATTGGCGGATTGCCTTTTCCGGCCACAATTCCCCGTGATCATGGCCGGATACCCCACCCCTAGAATCCTCGCTTTTCGGACAAACCTCTATGGCAGTAGGGCTGGCCGCTGACATGAAAACTGCAAATTACGTGACCGGATCGACATCCACTGCGAAGTGCCGCTGGTGGACTTCCGCGAACTATCATCTAACACAAATGTCGGCGAGGCGTCTGAGGTTATCCGCCAACGGGTGGTCGCTGTGCGGCAAATCCAGCACGAGCGCTTCCGCCGATGTGGGCATTCCACCAACGCGGCGATGACCTCGCGCCAAGCCCGCCAGCATTGCCAGCTCGATGCGGAATCGACCGGCTACCTTGTGGGCGGTTTTCCGGATGACCATCCTGATTTGAGCTCAAAAGCCTCCCATCCCACAGCCAACCCCACCGCCTGCGCGACCGCACAATTCTCAAACTCTTCTATCCACCGTGTGCAGGGTGACGGCAATAACCGAAGTTCGGTCTGATGAACGAAAAAACGGACGAAAGTTCGCACCATTTTTTCAGTCTGGGATTGCGGCCCGAGGGAAAAAGAGTAATACTCGACGTGTGAAGGCTATGCTGCACAACGTTTCGACATGGAGCGAGATCCAAACAACGACAGTGACGAACCACCGTCAGGTCGGAACCTTGCCGCGTGCGCTTTTCACGCAGCAGCAGGCGCTGAGGATCATCTCGTCGCAGCCCTCGATTTCCTTGCCGGACAAGTTGGCTCAGGTGCGTCGGAGCCTTGGACGGTAAAGCGCTGGCCGCTGATCCGGGATCAGCAAGTAGCATGGCTCAGGGAATGGGCAACAGCGCAAGGGTGCTGGATCGACACGGTCAGTCTGGGAAAATCGGAGCCGGGGCGGATGGAGCACGATCTTTTCCC
>CAIQXC010000916.1 GCA_903875675.1 Akkermansiaceae bacterium | reverse complement strand
TTGCCATAACACCGATCCCGACTGGCCGCGTAGCAGTTCGCGCCCGTGGATAGAATCCTCGTGACGATCAACACGCTTGCGAAAAAGCCCGCAAACATTCACTTCACTATCATTAATCCGGCACAAACCCACATAACCTAACGGCGATACATGCATTTCCAAATCCGCAATGGGTACGACATTCCGCGCGTGAATCTTCAACCCAAACCAGCGCGTGCCGTCCGCATCTGCTCCAGCTCGGCGGCCCGTTGCGCGGACGACTCCTTCCGCAAATCCCCGGACGTAGCGCTCGCCCTCAACCAATTCTCCCCCGAGGTCGCGAAATCTTGTCGCAAGCATGGCATCTAAAATGGAGCGCGAAAGACAGATCCCGGCTGACGGTAGCTGGCGCGGCCCGGTGGACCTGTTCGACGAGAAAAATGCAACGGTGCGTGCCTCAATGGCACCAGCCGTATCCAACATGCTTCGCAGCCCCAACCGTTCGATCGAGACCTGACCATGACCACTGATGAATTCGCCGCAGACTCGGTGGCGTGGATAATGACCAGCCTCATGAAGCTGCACCGGGACATTGTGCTGCCGCAGCGCGATGCCAAGTGTCAGGCCTGCGAGCCCGCCGCCGACAATGGTGACTGGAATTTCGTTGCTCGTGATTCAAGTGGTCTGATGGCGCGCAATGAAAACATGGCTGAAGAGTCCGGCCCTGTGTTCCGCGAGTTGCCAGTGATCGCGGTCAGGCCACAATGCGGAAAGCTCTCTGCCAGCGAAGCCCGCGCGCACACTGACCACCGCATCGTGACGCGTCACATCGTTGCATCCCAATGCCCACAACATGCGACTGCAAAACATCGGCCATGCGGCGCGTCCCGGTTCGATGGCGATGAATACCTTCGTCCGCAGCGAAACCAAACGCAGCAGTTCCACAAGTTGCGCGTCCTCGAAATGATGTAAGAACAAATTGGCTATGACCACCTCGGCCGGTTGCGCTGTTCGCAGCCAGTCGAATTGAGGAACGATCCGGATCTATCCATGGCAAAGCCCTGATTTGAAGCGTTCCTATAAAGCACGCAGGAAAGCGACCAGGTCTTGCTTCTCGGGCGGGGTCAAATGAAGCTGCTGGATAAGATTGAAGTACTCGACGGTATCTTCTAGCGTGAAGCAACGCCCATCGTGCAAATAGGGTGGCGAGTCCTTGATGCCTCGTAGCGGGAAGGTCTTGATCGCACCGTCGTGTGCCATCATCATGCCATTGACCAGTTCCAATTTGTAAAAGCGCTCCGCCTGCAAGTTGTGCATGCTATTGTCGGTGTAATAGGGGGCGGTATGACAAGCAACGCAACGGGCCTTCCCGTTAAAAAGGCTTTCGCCGCGCAGTTCGCTGGCATCGGCCTTGGTGGAATCAAGCTCACCGTAAATGTTGAGCTTGGGAGCAGGCGGAAAATCAAGCAACGCCAAGAACTCGGCCATGAAATGGACTTGCGTCCCGCGTTCCAGGACATTGACCCCCTTCTTGGCTGCCATGCATTGATCGCCGTCAAAGTAGGCCGCGCGTTGCTCAAACTCGGTAAAGTCCTCCACCGTCTTGAGTGCCCGTTGCGATCCGAAGAGTCGCTGGACATTCACCCCGCGAAGTGTTGGTGTCTCGATCCGGTGTCTGAATTCCTGCGGCCGGATGTCGCCTACCAAATGATGTGTCTTCATGGTAGTGGTTTCCCTTTTTTTCAAACACGCGTCCTGGCTTGCTGGACCTTCCCTCGCTTGCCGTTCGCACGGCCTTCTATCAAATCATTGACGACGCTTGAGTTCTAGCTAATGATGCAGCTTGTGGAGGGTCGCATCTTGTCCGGTGTCGGCAATTAACGTGCCGATAACGACGGACTTCGACAATGGGGTGTTCTTCCCATGGGTTCGTCCGATAGCAAGTTTTCCACGGCAGCGGCGGCCAGCATGGGCACTGCGGCATCAAGCAAGTTGCGCAATTTGCCGCGATCGAAAACCTGGTTGCCCGGGGTATCGCCCGCTCCTCGGCCGGAGTAGATCCGGTTTTTTTTGGGTCATGGTCCAGCATTATGTACTCCTTGCCGTAAGGAGTTCCCGTGGGTGTCATTGATCTGCAGGAGCGTAATTGTCTGGGTGTTGAAAGACAGGCGGGAATTGAGCAATCAGCCCCCTCATAATTTACGTTTAATTGAATGTGTGTAAATCTTTACTAATTGGCGAAATGTGCTATTGGAAGGCATGGCCACTCCACACACGAGTCACGAGTTTTGGAATCTATGCGATAGCTTGCGACGGGCTAGAGCGCGTGCGATTCGGTACTACCGGGATAAACGGATTCTTGAGACCAAAGTTCGGGATCTTGAACGAAGTCGGGATTTGTGGAGAACGAAATTCAATCAACTGACCCAGACCACCAAGACCGAACCCGATTCGGATTCCCCCCCTCAGCCCTAAGTGTTCTTTGGGTCAAACATTTCAGCCTGCCACACACGAGTCGGTCCGAGGGCACCATTTCAGTGCGTCTGTTGTGATACTGGCGGTGCATTTTTCTAAAGAACTGAAGAATAGTCAAAGGCACCCGCTACCGACCCAGACTATCATCATCTAACCAACCAAGCACCATCCATCCATCCATTCATCCATCCATCTACCCGCCCATCTACCCGCCCGCCCGGCCTCACCGCCAGGCGGGCTTTTTTTTCACCCAAACAACCAACCATTGTCTGAACATTCAGAACCCAGCAACCATGCAAACCACCGCCCCGACCCTCCAATCCACCCACCCCACTTGGTTCGATATCGGTGAGGAAAAGGAATACGGCAACCTGACGTTGGAATCCCGCTCGGCAAACGCCGCTTGCTTGATAGAATCGAAACCGCCGGACGATTCCGCTTTCGGCCCAGAGAAGCTCATTTATTGCAGTCTTGAGGCTTGGCAGGCACTTACGAAATCTTAACAATTTTCTCCTTGGTTGACATACGGGCTTTACAAATGGGATGGAGATTGAACCCGAACCTCAACCCGAACCCCCATGAAAAGAACCTTATTATTGATGCTGCCAGTCATCGCACTTGCCACGGGCACCACCGAGCAAGCCGAGCGCAAAACCAAGGAGGAAATGCTAGGATCGCTGTGGCAGGCCTCGCTGAATGCCGAGAAGAGTGGTGAAAGCGCTGAGGCGCTGGCCAAGACGCTGGCCTACTCCAAGAACGGCGGCGACGGCTATCTGGCGACGATGCGTGCCGGGTGGCTGGCCTATGGACAGAAGAAATACGATGAGGCGAACCGGCACTATGGCAGTGCGATGAGGCAGCAGAGCCTTGCGCTGAGTCCGCGACTCGGGCTGTTGACCATCGCGCAGGAGCAGGGGGATGTGACGGCGGCGGCGCGGGCGGGAGATCTGGTTTTGCTACTTGAGCCGACGAATTATCGGGCGTTGCTGGCGGTGGCGTGGGGGGCGTTTCAAGCCAAGGATTATCAAAAGGCATTGGGCCGTTACCGGTGTGTGATGGCATTGTATCCGGAAGATACCGATGCGATCAGCGGTGCCGCATGGGCCGAGTTTTACAAGGGCCAGAAAGCCGAGGCCCGGCAGTTGTTCCGGCGCCTCGTGAGCATCAACCCAGACTATCAGTATGCCAAACAAGGACTGGAAGCCACCAAGTAACCATTTTACCAATCCCAAACCATAACAACCATGACTGGAGAAACCGACCTGACGCGCCTGGAGGATTTGATGCTCAACGAGCGCGGCTTTGTCTTCGATCCGAACACGGGCGAAAGCTATCAAGTGAGTGGCACCGGATTGCTGTGCCTGCGGGCCCTGCAACGCGGTGCCAGCATCGACGAAGTGGTGGCACAACTCGTGACCAGCCATGACGTGGAGCGCATCACCGTGCGCTGCGACGTGGACGCCTTCCTGTGGGACCTCAAACAACTCGGCTGGCTATGAAACCCATCAGAATAGCAGTTAGTGGCATGCATCGAGGAGACAACCCGCAACCCGGTGCATCGATCGCCGCAGCCATCCGCCAAGCCTGGCCGGACGCCTTCATCGTCGGCTTGGTGTACAATGCGTTTGAAAGCGGTGTGTATGCGGCGGGGGGGCCGGACGTGTGTCACGCCATGCCCTATCCGACGGCCGGGCTGGGTCCCTATCTGACGCGGCTGGCGGAAGTGCGCGCGGCGACGCCATTTGATTGGTTCATCCCGACATTGGACGCCGAGATTGCAATGCTCGCCGGGGCGTCGGAGGAATTGGCTGAGCTGGGCATCGGCGTGCGGCTGCCGGATCCGGCAGTGCTCGCACGCTGCGGCAAGGCGCAATTGCCGGTACTCGCCGAGCACTGCGAGGTGGCCACTCCAGCCACCGCCGTAGCCCGCGACGTCGGCGAGGCTCTCGAGCACGCGGAGGCGGCCGGCTACCCGGTTTTCCTGAAAGGTCCGTTCTACGATGCGGTGTTGGTGCACAATCCAGCGGGATTGGCGGCGGCAGGGGCGGCGATTCTAGCGGATTGGGGGCCGCCGCTGCTGGTGCAGGAGCCGTTGCTGGGCACCGAATTCAACCTGATGGGCCTAGGCGACGGCAAGGGCGGATTGTTAGGATCATGTGCGCTGCGCAAGTTAATTGTCAGCGACAAAGGCAAGGGCAATGGCTCGGTGGTGGTGCGCGATTTGCGGCTGGATGAAATCACCCGGCGGGTGATGGCCGCGACTCACTGGAGCGGGCCATTTGAGTTGGAATTTATCCGTGACCAGCGTGACGATTGCTACCGGCTCATCGAGATCAATCCGCGCTTTCCTGCGTGGGTCGGCTTTCCCGCCCAACTGGGCGCTAACTTTCCCGCCGCCTGGGTCGAGTGGATGCTCCAACGACCGGTGCGTCCATTGCCGCAGCCCGCACCCGGACGATTTTTCCTGCGTCACCAAATCGAGGTAAGCGGCGATATGGGCCAAATTTCGGCCCTGCTTGACGCGTTGCCAAATTCAACCAACCACGATCTAACATCAAACTCCATTTCAGCATGAACCTTCAACCCTATATAGCGCCGACAATCCGCCGGGTGTGCCAAACCACCGCCAATCCACAACGACTGGGACGCGTGCCAGTGATGGACGCCATCGACGGAGTGCCCGTTAGCCGTCTGATAGAGACCCATGGCAGCCCGTTGTTTGTATTTTCCGAGGCGAATTTGCGCGAAAAAATCCGTGGGGTGCGTCAGGCGTTTGAGTCTGTCTATCCGAATGTGACGTTTGCGTGGTCGTACAAGACGAACTATTTGAACGCGATTTGCCGGGTGTTTCATCAGGAGGGGTCGATTGCCGAGGTGGTGTCTGGGTTTGAATACGAGAAAGCGCGGCACAATGGGATACCGGGGAACCAGATCATTTTCAACGGGCCGTGGAAGAGTGTGGAATCGTTGCGCCGGGCCGTGAGCGAGGGGGCCATGATCCAAGTGGATAATCGCGATGAGATTGTGGCTCTGGCCCGCTTGGCGGAGGAATTGCAAACGTCCATCGCCGTAGGCATTCGTGTGCATGTGGATACCGGCACTCATGCGGTGTGGTCGAAGTTCGGCTTCAGCGCTGATGACGGCGAGGCACTGCGGATGATGACCTGGACGCGCGAAAACACCCGCCTGCGGATCCGCGGAATCCACTGCCACGTCGGCACCTTCATGTTGGATGCCGGCGCCTATGCAACGGCCACCAAGGCAGTGGTCGGGTTGGCCATCGCCGCTCAGGAGGCCGGCGGCGCACTGGTGGAATACCTCAATCTGGGCGGTGGTTTTGCCTCGCATGCCCGGCTCCACGGTCAATACCTGCCGCCGGAGCAAGCGACGCCGGGATTTGACGATTACGCCAGCGCGATTTGCAGCAGCATCAAGCAAGGATGGCCGGAGGGCTGCCCATTGCCCAAGCTCTATCTGGAAACCGGGCGTGCCTTGGTCGATGAGGCGGGCTACCTGATATCGAGCGTCGTGGCGGTGAAGCAACGCCGCATGCCCGACGCCAATGGGGCCTTGGCCGCCTACGGCAAAGGCGGTCCTACGGTGGCATCAGCGGTGCGAGCCTATGGCAAGGGCGGCGTGGCTAACGGACTTGGCAGTACCCGCCGCAATGCCGTGGTATTGGATGCGGGCATCAATATTTTGTACACCACCGCCTGGTATCAGCCGTCGATCTATCCGGCAACGCAAACAGCGCCGGGGATGCAACCGACGACGGTGTACGGCTGTCTGTGCATGAATATCGACGTCATTCGCGAGGAGGCGGCATTGCCCGACTTAAAAGCTGGGGATGCGGTGGTGATGCATCCCGTGGGAGCATACAACATGACCCAATCGATGCAGTTCATCGCCTACCGTCCGGCGGTGGTGATGATTGATCCGGGCCGCCGGGTGCATCTGATTCGGCGGCGCGAGGTTCTCGAGGACGTCCAAGGACCGGAACTTGTGCCAGGACATTTGGCAGAGACTGAGCAACCAACCGCGGCCATCGGCCGTCACGAACCATGATTCCCTTTCCCCAAGGAACCCACCGGGCGGCCGATGAAAAATCCCTGCCGCGCTCGATCATCGCCGCCTTGCCCCGCACCTACGCCATCATCTTCTATTCCACCGACCTGCGCTTCGGCTGGGCCATGCTCGCCCTCAATTTGTGCGTCCCATGGGTCGGCCTGGCGGGACTGGCCGGGGTGCTGACCGCTGCCTGCCTGGCCTGGGTGCTGCAGGTGGACCGCGGTTGGATCCGCAGCGGCTTTGCGTTGTTCAATCCACTGCTGGCTTGCAGTGCGATGGTGCTGGCCGGGATGCTGGGCGGTTGGGCACCGGGAGTGATCGTGATGTTATGGGCGGCGGCGGCGGTGTTCTCACTGCTGTTGACCATTGGCATGCAAGGCTGGATCGGCTCTCGAGTAGGGCTTTCCGTGCAGAGCCTGCCCGCGGTCATCGTCGTGTGTTTGTTGCACTTCACTGGCGTCGGTTCGGGCGGTCAACAGCTGGTCGCACAGGTCGCAAATGCCAGCAGCCAAACGGATTTACTGGCGATGCCGGATATGCTGCAGGGGTTCTTCCGGGCCTTTGCGGCGATGGTTTTCCAATCGTCGGCCGGTGCCGGAATTCTCGTGTACGTGGCGCTGGTGCTCAGCTCGCCGCTGGGCGCTGTGATGGCCACCCTCGGCTATGTGGCTGGCACTGCGACACTTTGGATGTTAGGCCTGCCGCTGGGGGCGAGCGGCACCGTCTGGTGTGGGTTCAACTTCCTGCTGGCCGGGGTGGCGTTGGGGGCGGGCTATCAAGTGCCGAACCGAGCGAGTTTGCTGCTGGCAGTGGCCGGCGGCGGAATGACCGCGCTGGTGGCGGTGGCGCTAAGCGTGTGGCTGGGATGGTTCGGGCTGGGCGTGGGGGCCTTGCCGTACAACCTGGTGGTGTTAGGGGTGATGGCGGCGCTGCGCCTGTTGCCGCGGCCGATTGGCTTGATTGTCTCACCATGGACCACGCTCCAACCGGAGGGCATTGCCCGGTTGATGCAGCTCGGAGCGCTTCGGTTTCCGCATTACTATCAACCTGCCGTATTCTTGCCTGGGGCGGGTGAGCGGGTGGTCACGCAGGCGTTTGACGGTGCCCTCACGCACCGGGGGTGGTGGCGCCACGCCTTGGATTTCGAGGTGCCAGGTGCTGCGGGATCGTGGAATGCCGACGGCGCGGAATTGCGCGACTTCGGGATTTTTGAAACACCGGTCTATTGTCCGGTGACCGGTACGGTGGTGGCAGTGGAAAACCAAGTGCCGGACAACGCGGTGGGCGACAACAACCCGCAAGCGAATTGGGG
>CAIQXC010000915.1 GCA_903875675.1 Akkermansiaceae bacterium | reverse complement strand
TCTTGCGCAATGCAGCATCCGCGAATTCCTGCATCACCTGAATCGAGATGGCAAAATCACAAGAAGCGATCAACTCGATGCCTTTTGCCCGCTTGGGAGCATCCTCGACAGCCCCAGAAACCACGTAGAGAAAAATATTGGTGTCAATAAAGCTTGTGGCGGTCATAAAGCTCGTCCCGGTTCAGGCGTCCTATGGCGGCGGTATTGCGGCCTTTGCTCAGTGCGGCAATCAGCCGCGCCGCACGCTCGCGGCGGCGGGTGTCCTCATGCGTGGAGGGCGTTTCGAGGGCGTGGGCGAGTCCGGCGATGACAAGCTCTTTGAGCGTGGTCTTGCGTTGGGCCGCCACAATCTTGGCGCGATGCAGAATATCGTCTGGAAAATCAATAGTCGTTTTCACAAGCAATATCTACAGGTGTACAGGGATATTGTCAATGAAGGATGACATGGTGACAGACAAATCGTGGCGATCACGAAACATTCCGAAAACCCCTTTAAGTTGACGGGCCTACCCGTCCGCCCCCCGTTAGAACGCGAATAGTTCGCCCTCCTTGAAGAAGCGCCGCAATTCCAGTGCCGCAGCTTCCACGGAGTCCGAGGCATGGCAGACGTTGACCATCTTGTCCTCGCCAAAATCGCCCCGAATCGTGCCGGGGGCCGCCGCCTTCGAATCAGTCGGCCCAAGCAAATCACGGATTCCAGCAATCGCGTTTTCCCCCTCGAGCGCCACCGCCACCACGGGTGCCTGCCGCATAAATTCGACGATGCTGGGGAAAAATGGCAGATGCGTCAGATGGGCGTAGTGCTCGTGGAGGATGGCCTCGTCGAGTTGCATCATCTTGATGCCGCGCAGGTGAAAGCCGGCGGCTTGAAAACGGGCCAGCACGGGCCCGACCAACTGCTTGGCAACGGCGTCCGGCTTGAACAAAACGAGTGAAGTCTCAGTTGACATGCCGGGGCAATACCCCCGACGTCCGCAATGCGCAAGCGGGGATTGTTGGCCCATCCGCAAAAAATGTTGAAGATTTTACGACTCTAGGATTGCCAAAACGTGACTTCCGACTAGGAATGCGCCCCCGTCACGCAGTGCTGGCGTGTCAATTCGTATCCCATCCATCGCATGAAAGACCTCACCAAATACCGCAACATCGGCATTTTCGCCCACGTTGATGCGGGCAAGACGACGACCACCGAACGCATTCTCAAGCTCACCGGCAAGATTCACAAGATGGGTGAGGTCCATGACGGCGCTGCCACCACCGACTTCATGGAGCAGGAGCAGGAACGGGGAATCACCATCCAATCGGCGGCCACCACCTGCTTTTGGAGGGATTACCAATTCAACATCATCGACACCCCGGGCCACGTCGATTTCACCATCGAGGTGTACCGTTCGCTCAAGGTGCTGGACGGCGGAGTGGGGGTCTTCTGTGCCTCGGGTGGCGTCGAGCCCCAGAGCGAAACCAACTGGCGCTACGCCACGGATTCGCACGTTTCCCGGATCATTTACGTCAATAAGATGGACCGCGTCGGTGCGGATTACTACCGGGTGGTGAACCAAGTCCAAACCATCCTCGGTTCCAAGCCTCTGGTGATGGTGTTGCCCATCGGGGTGGAAAACACCTTCGTCGGAGTCGTGGATCTGCTCACCCGCAAATCCTATATCTGGGATGAATCCGGCCTGCCGGACAATTTTGCTATCGGCGATGTGCCTGCGGATATGCTCGACAAGGTCGAGGAATTCCGCTCCATACTCGTCGAAACCGCCATTGAGCAGGACGACGACGTCATGGAAAAATACCTCGACGGCCACCAACCCGATATCGACACCCTCAAGCGATGTATCCGCGAAGGCACCATCAAGATGGATTTCTTTCCGACCTACTGCGGCTCGTCCTTCAAAAATAAAGGGGTCCAGAACATCCTCGACGCGGTCGTGGATTACCTCCCCTGCCCTACCGAAGTGCGGCCACAACCGGAAGTGGACCTCGAAGGCCACCCGACCGGCGAGTATGCCTACGTGGATGTGACGAAGCCGTTCCGCGCTCTGGCCTTCAAGATCATGGACGACAAGTTTGGTGCCCTGACGTTCACCCGGATCTACTCCGGTGTGCTCAAAAAGGGCACAACCGTCCTCAATACCTTCACCGGCAAGACCGAGCGGGTCGGCCGCATGGTAGAAATGCACGCCAACGACCGCACCGAGATCGACGTTGCACAAGCCGGCGATATCATTGCCATCGTGGGCATGAAAAACGTCCAAACCGGCCACACGCTGTGCGATGTGGACCACCCCGCCACACTCGAACCGATGGTATTCCCGGAACCGGTTATTTCCATCGCAGTGGCCGCCAAGGATCGGGCCAACGCCGAAAAACTCGGCATCGCCATCAGCAAAATGGTCAAGGAAGACCCGTCGTTCCACGTGGAAACCGATGAAGAGACCAACGAGTTGATCCTCAAAGGCATGGGCGAGTTGCACCTCGATATCAAAATCGACATCCTCAAGCGTACCCACAAGGTCGAGGTGAACGTCGGTGCCCCTCAGGTGGCCTATCGTGAAACCATCACCAAGGCCGTCAAGGACAGCTACACTCACAAAAAGCAATCCGGTGGCTCTGGCCAGTTTGCGAAAATCGAGTACACCATTGAACCGCTAGAACCCGGATCCGGCTTTGTTTTCGAAAGTGCCGTCGTCGGTGGCAATGTCCCCAAAGAATACATTCCCGCCGTCGAAAAGGGTTTCCGTACCTCCATCTTCAAAGGACCGCTGGCCGGCTACCCCTGCCTCGACTTCAAAGTCACCCTCACCGACGGCGGATTCCACGCGGTGGACTCGTCGTCCATCGCCTTCGAAATCGCCGCCAAGGCCGCCTATCGCCAGACGATGCAGAAGGCCGCCCCGCACATCCTTGAGCCGATCATGAAAATCGACGTCTTCACCCCGGAAGCCCACGTGGGTGACGTCATTGGGGACCTCAATCGCCGCCGGGGCATGATCAAGAGCCAAGACACGGTGTACCACGGTGTGCGGGTCAAGGCGGAAGCCCCGTTGAGTTCCATGTTCGGCTACATCGGCGATCTGCGCACGATGACCTCCGGGCGTGGTCAGTTCTCGATGGAGTTCCTGCAGTACTCACCCTGCCCGCGCAACATCGCCGAGGAAGTCATCGCCGCCGCCAAGGCCCGCGAAGAGGCCCTCCGCAAGTAACTCTTGCCCTCAGCAATCCCCTCTTCAGACAGAAGCCACGACCTTTCCGGTCGTGGCTTCTCGCTTGTCGGGCGACCGGGATTGCCCTGCCGCAAACTCCAGAAACCGCGCCCTCATTTCTGTCGCCTTGTAGGGGCGTGTCTATGACCGCCGATGACCATGAACCGCAAGTAACCCGCCTATTCGACAAGCGCCATTTCATTCACAACGGCGCGCACAGGGCACCGCCACAATATCTCTCAGATGCATAACGACAGTTACTATTGCGTCGGTACTTGGAAAAACTGGCTCGATCCGCTGCCAAAAATGAGGTCCTTACTACGCAATCTTGAAACTCGGCGAGCTGTCGGCCTCACCCGAATTCCTGATAAACCCCAAGCGTGGTCCGGCACATCGCCCCCAAGGTGAAGGGTTCACCCACCGGCAGCGGCCGCTCACATCCTCCAAGAATCGCCCGCGCGGTTTCCAGCAAACCGCACCGGTCACCAAGCGCCACCCGCCCCATCGGAAATAATTGCCCCAGCAATTCGCCCACTCCACCGCAATCATACCCGAGCACAGGCTTGCCCAGCGCCAGCGCCTCCAGCACGGTGCGCCCGAAGGATTCCGGCTGGCGCGACAGCCCGCAAACCACGTCGCTCACCGCCATCACCTCGCGCAAATCCTGTCGATGCCCCAAAAACTCCACATCGTCAGCAATCCCCAAACGCCGCACCGTCGCCTGCAACTCCACCAAGTAGGCACGCTTCTTCGGATGCACATCCCCAGCCACCAAGCCATGCACCGGCACCCCCTCTGCCTTGAGGGCCGCGATCAATTCGAAAAACTCGTCATGCCCCTTCAACCGCGTGATGCGCCCGGGCAAAAGCAGCACCCGCTTGCCCGACAGTCCCGGCCGCTCCAGTTGCCAAGACGCCAGCCACGCGTCTGCCGGACGAAACGCCACTCCGAAATCCTCTGGATCTATCCCCCGCGGTATCACCCGAATGCTCTCTGGTACCACCTTCGGATAGTTTTCCATCACATACCTCCGGACACTTTCCGACACCGCAATGACCCGTTCCCCGCGCGTCATCACCGCCGAGTACATGTTGACCGAGTAAAACCCGTGCACCGTGCTGACTAGGCGCGGCCGCGTCTGCGGATTCATGCCGCGCCAAGCCAGCCAGGCCAGCCAACCGGGCACTCGCGAGCGCAGATGCAAAATATCCGCGCGCTCTTCCGTGAGGATCCGCCGCAGGCGACCAACCTGCCAGAGCGATGCGACGCTCTTGCGATGCACCGGCAGCGTGACATGCCGCGCGCCGCAGAGCTCCAAGTCGGCGACCAGCCGCCCGCCATTGGAAATGACCAGCGCCTCATGCCCGGCAGCCACCAGGAAGCCGGCGAGTTCCAAGGTACCTCGTTCCACGCCACCTGCATTGAGTTCGGGCAAAATCTGGATGATTTTCATGGCGGATCTTCGCGCCGGGCCAGCGTCAGGGCCAAACCTATCGAACCAATAAATAATAAATAACAAGCTAGCAAATCCAGATAACTCCTACAAATCCGCGGGATTTCCGGGGTAAACGCCGTGCCCAACGCCGCCTGCCAGAACCGCTGCCTGCCAATGACCTTGTCAAACACATACAAAATCAACAGCGCTGCGGCTATCAGCCCGCTGCCCGCGTGGTTGCCCAGCGTGCCCACAAACTCAACCACCACCCGCCGGTGTCGCAGCGCAGTAATCAGCGCCACCGATAACATCGCCCCTACCACCCAATTCTCCGGAAACGGCCGCCCCATGATCAACGATGCCAGATCCTCCACCTTCCCGATCACAGCTGCTGCCAACCCCAACGCCAAAATCCGACATATCGGCCGGTTGCGACCCGCATGCGCCGTCGTCCCAAAAAACACCGCCGACGCCGCCGACAGCAGCAAGGCTTGCAGCAAGGCCACCGTGCCGTTCCCCAAGGGGGCCGACGGCCGGTTCGGCAACCATGCCGGCAACAAAATGGCGAGGCAACCCGCGCAAATCAGCAAGCCGCGCACCACGGTACGCAACCACGAAGGTCTGCGCTGCTTTGTTCTTGGTTCAGTGTCCACTTGCGCTTGTTCTATGCCCTTTCCCCGGCCAGAGCAAGCTGGATGCATCGCCATTTCAATCACCCGACCTCGATGTACTGGCCACCCAAGCCAGGCGTGAAGGGAATGAGTCCGCCGCTTGGCAGATTCACATCATTTCCTTCAATCGAGTTGTTATCGACGTCTGGAGGTCAGGGACCCGTCACCATGAGACGAGTGAACATCTTGGTTCCCGCAGGCAGAGTGAATTTCACAGAACCGCTGCTGTCGGTCACATAACCGGCACCCACCCCAGTTGCCGCGTCCGTCCAGTGGATCAGGTCGGTGGAGGATTGAACAAAGAAATCCACACCATAGCTGCCAGCATAAGCGCTGCCCTTCGGCCATGTGACGGTGCGAACCCCATCCGTAGTGACTACGCCCGGAAGCCCGCCAAAAGCGGATCCGCTCAGCCCCATGAAGTACTTGATGCCGTTGGCCATGCCATCTTTGTTTGAATCCTGGGAGAGGCTCTGGCCAGGTGCATTGATGCTGGCCCAGCTGCTGAAATTCATCCCGGTTGTCACGCTGAGCATCCCGGTGCCGGCAAAGTGGGTATCATCGATGTGGGTGGCACCGGAGCCGCTGGCACCCCATGTTCCCGGAAGTTGTTGGGTGCTGCCGAAGAACAAGGTGCCCACCGTTTCCGTGCCACTCACCTCAACCTTGCCACCACTGATGACGAGCGTGTTGCCGTCTGGTATGGAGGTTCCATTGACGGCGAGCGTCCCGCCATTGACCGTGGTCACGCCGGTGTAGGTGTTGACGCCGGTCATCCGCAACAGGCCCGCGCCGGTTTTTGTGAGATTGCCAGAATTGCTGATCGTTCCGCTGATGACGAGGTCATCGGCGGCCTCACCATCGTTGACCGCCAGCGTCAGGTTGTACACGAGGTTGAGCGGTGAGCTGATCGTGGAACTCGTGGCTGCGGCATTGGTGGTGAAAACTGCGCCGGGAAGGGAGCGGATGCCGTCCATTCCTGCCACCCCGATGGTGGTGCCCGCCGTCATGCTGAGGGAGCGGATGTAATGTTCACCATTGAGGAGCCAATGGCCGCCGTTGAGCCATACGTTTGGCACGTCGCCGCCACCGCCGATCGAACTGCCCATCGAGTGGATCGCGGTATCGAGCGTCGCACCGCTTTCAACAGTGATGAGCTTGCCAGCAGCGAAGGCCGTACTCCAACCACCCCCACGGGCATAGAAAGTGCCTCCGTTGACAATGATGTCGCATGCGTTGTTAGGCGCATTCAGGGTCATGGTGCCTGATGCATTTTTGATCAGGGTGCCGCCGCTGCCGTTGATCGTTCGGGTGAGGGTTTGTGCATCAGAATGGTTGAAGGCGAGACTTGCTCCGGCATTCAAGGTGATATTGCCGCTGCCCCCGAGCGTGCCAAGGATGCCGCCTTCGCCCACATTCACGGTGCCAGCGTTAATGGTTGTTAGTCCGGTGTAGGTGTTATTATCGGTTAGCGTCAACTGGCCTGCGCCATCTTTGGTCAGGGCGCAGGCACCTGCAATCGAACCATTGCCGCCAAGCGTGTAATCCTTGGTCGGGTTGTTGAAATGAACCAGCAAAGGATTCACGGTGGTGTTGAGTGCGAGGTTCTGGTTGATGGAGGAATCGTCGAAGATGACGAAGTCGCCATCGTGATAGGTCGCGGCACTTCCTTCGACCGACCAGTTGATGGTGGTGTCAATATCCCAATCGCCGCTATTGGCAGCGGTCCATACCGTGTGAGGAGTGACGTTGGAGTCTAGGAGTGCGATCTGATTGCCGGCATAATGGTAGTTGACCAGATATCCGTTTGGCAGGTTGGCCAAGTTGGAGAAGGTGCCGGTGAGTGAGCCGTAGGTGGCGATGACATAGACCGGGTCGGTGAGGGGGCTGCTGAGTTCGAGATTCAGGGTGGAACCGGTGATATTGAGGTTGGCGGTCACGTTGAGGATATCCGTGCCGGGAGCGGCTAGCTTGAGGGTGCCGCTGGAGGCCACTGATTTCACTGACTGGGTATATCCTTTGAGTGCCAGCGTGGTGCCGCCGGACATGACCAAGTTCGCATTCGAGCCGATGCAGTTCGCGGCACCGCAAATCACGCTACCGCCTTCGATCTGGAGGCCGACGTTGGCATTGCTTGCAACGCCATTCAGGACGAGCGATCCGCCCCCCCGCTTGAAGAATCCCATATTGCCGACATCGAGCGGGCCGTTGATCACCAAGTCGCCAGTGGCGGTGTTGGCTCCAGCATCGATTTTTGAACTCATGCCATAACCGCGGCTAACCATCTGGATGTTAGCGTCGATGATCGACCCTGAGGCTGCCGAAGTGACCCACAGACCCGTGCTGTTGATATCGAAGATGCCGATGCCAGCCAAGCCGGTGCCGTACTGGCGGATGGTGGTGGGCGCGTCTGCCAATTCAAGTGTGCCTTGGCAGTTGTAGTTGGTGCCGCCGTTCAGATAGAGACCGGTGCTTGCGGCGCTGCCGTTGCCGTGGACGAGGATGCCGGTGCTGGCGTAGCCGCCGCCGGTGGAGTAACCGAGTTTCAAGGTGGCGGTGGAACTGATGATATAGGCAACATCGCCATTTTTCCCCTGCACCTCGAGCACACCGTCGTTCACCGTGGTGGTCCCGGAGTAATTGTTTGATGCGGTCAACACGAGTGTGCCGCTGCCGAGTTTGCTGAAGCCTTGGGCACCTCCCACCATCGCGTTGACCGTGGTCGTCTGGTCGGCGACCGTGATGGTCGGGGTGCCGGTGGCCACCAGCGTCAATGGACCGCCACTGCCGGTGCTGAGGACCCAGTTGTGGTCAGGGGTGGTGTCGCTGAAAATCAGCTGACCGATGCTGCGCGCGCCGTCCAGGGTGAGCGTGGTGTCGGTGCTCAGATTGAGCGTGCTGAAGTCAGCCGTGGCACCGCTGCCGCTGGCCACCACCGAGTGTGCCCAGTTGGCGGGGGCTGCCCATGAACCGCCAGCCGCGTTGGTCCAGGTGGGAACGGCTGGGATTGAGTAGGTGATATATGTAGCGCTCACAACATCGCTATCCGCCTGGCCCGGGGCGCTGGCGAATGCGCTGATGGTCATGTTGGCGTCGGCTGGCACGATGATCGGGCTGCTATAGACGCTCGATGAGAAGGTGGGCGAGGACCCGTCGGTGGTGTAGTAGATCGTGCCGGTGGTGGTCATTGTCACCGCGAGTGATCCACCCAGATAGGTGCCGGCGACGGGTGTGAAGACGGGTGGCGGAACGATGGCGGGGAGGCCCAAGTCACGCAATTGGATGGCGTTGATTTGGGTCGATTCATTGCCTGATAGTTCAATGACCTTGGTGGAGGAAGTGGCGATGAATGAGCCGACGGTGAATTGGCCGAGGGATCCAGTGGAACCTCCGTTGAACTTCAGGTTGACGGTATTGCTGCCGCTGGTGAGGGTTTCGCTTCGGCTGTTTCCGTTGCTTCTGGAATCATTCACCCAGAATTGCACCAGATATTCATTGCCAATGGTTAGGTCGTTGAGGGTCACCGTGCCGGGGTTCACAACATTTGTGTATAGCCCGCCAGTGAGAATATTCTGATATTCGGTGCTCAGCAGATCGGCCGGGGATCCATTGCCAGTTAGGAATCCGCCATAAGGGCCGTCAAATCCTGACAGGAACACGCCGCTGCCCGGGGCGGTGAAGCTTACGCCGTTGACGCTCGGAGTGGCGTTGCTCCAATCGTAGGCGAAAACCGGGCTGCCGGTGGTGGCCACATCAGAGTCGTCCGAGACGGTGACCGGCGGATTCCAAGTATTCACGGCGACGCTCACAGTGGCAGTCCCGCTGGTGGCTGAACCAAAATCGTTAGACACCACCAAGGTATAATTGCCGCTGTCAGATGGTGCCAGATCGGCCTTGGCGTATGTCGGTGAGTTGGCACCAGGAATATCCGTGCCGTTCCTTTTCCACTGAAACGCGAGCCCCGTTGGCAGACCGATGTAGTTGGAGCTCAGCGTGAGGGACGAACCGCTGGCGAAGGCACCTCCGGTTGGATCCTGGACGACCACCGGCTTGTCCGTGATGATGAAGCCGGCGAGCGCACAGTTGGTGCTGGACGGCCGGGAGAGGTTGGTGAGCGTGATGGCGTCGTTGGTGAGAACCGGGCTGGCACCGAGGCCCAGGTTGTCCGGGAGGACTGTGAAAGTCACCGTGGCGACCTGGGTCGATCCGGCATCCTCGGTGATGGCCACGCTTGAGGTGGTGGTGGTTTTATTGCCACCGATCAACTCGATGACGTAGCCATCGGGAAACTTGGCGTTCAACCCGGTGATGTCCACATTCCAGCCGGTGTTGTCGAGAAAACTCCAAGCGACCTGGTAGTTCCCCGGTGTCATCGCGGCTATCACCAGGTTTCCATCCAACCAGTTGTTTGGCCAGTTATCCACCCAACCCACACCTGCCGAAGGTCCCGATATTCCAGGTGCTATCAGCCCGCTTTCCCACATGTTGCCCGCCGTCACATTCGCGTTGAGGGTTCCCCCAAATGGCACTGCTGTGGTAAATGAAGATTGGCAAGGCAAGGGGTCGGAGTTGGTCCAGTCGGCCACCTCAACGCCAAACGCCTTGGCCGTCACCGGCACCCCGGTCGTTTGGTAACCCCAGCCAAATCCCACCGTCTGCGGCGTCGCGCCGGACTCGTAATACCAAGATTGAAAATTAAGACCAACGGTGGTGCCCGCTTGGGCCGCCCCGAGCATCAACGCTGCCGCCGGCACCGCCAGCATGCTCCGCTTCGTTGGGTTAAAACATACGCTTTTTTTCATAATATGGGATCAGTTATTGGGAATTTTCGGAATAGATTGGGCAATGGGCTGGTTACGGAAAGAGGGATACAAGCCGCTATCGAGATGTTTGCAAGCGTTTTTATAAAATAGCTTTATTTCCGGGTAAATCCGTTCTTGTATCCGGGGGACGAATCGGTTGATCTCAGGTTCACCCGCAACTCATCCCACCCACCGCTGATTTGATGAATCATGACAAGGCCAGAATGCAACGCTCGCCGCGGGATGTCGCCCGCTGGCGCAAGGCCCAGGAAAATCTCTTGAGCGGCCGTCATGCTGCGGCTCTGAGTGATTACCGTGATCTCTCGAGCCGGTTTCCCGGGGTGGCGGAAATATGGTTCGAGCTCGGCAACGCAGCCGCCGGCAACCTCGATTTTCCGCTTGCCAACCAAGCGTACCGCCGGGCCTTGGAACTCGCCCCGGACAACTCGTCATTGATCTCACTCATCGGTCATCAATTCCAGAGCCTGCGTCAGTTGTCCGACGCTCGGGCCTGTTTTGAGCGGGCCGTCGCCGCCAACCCGGAATCGGTCGATGCCCGCATCAACCTGGCCGTTTGGTTGGAAAAGGACCGTCGGCTGGCCGAGGCCTGGGACCAGGTCGAGGCCTGCCGTGCCCGCCATCCCCGAGACGACCAGGTGCGCTATTTTCGCGCCTTCCTGCTCCACCGCCAAAAACTCTCCGGCCAAGCCGAAATGGAATTGCGCGACTTGATCCGCGACGGCCCGCAATACCCCTACGTCAAATATGCCAGCCGACACTTGCTGGGCGTGCTGCTGGATGAACTCGGCCAATATGACGAAGCCATGACATGGCTGCTGGAGGCCAAGGCGGCGCTGCGAACCATCACCGACACTGCAGCGCTGGAACGCGGCTACGATGAGACCGAGCGCAAACGCCTGGATCTGCTGGCGGCCATCACCCCGGAGACGATCCGCCGCTGGCGCGACGAAGCACCCGCTGCCGGTGAGGATGACTATCAGTTTGCTTTTCTCGGCGGTCACCCGCGCAGCGGCACAACTCTGCTGGAGCAAATCCTCGGCGCACACCCGCAGGTACTCGCCTTCGATGAACCCGACGCCTTCGCCCAGGAAATTACCAGCCAGCTCGCTGTGATGGGCACGGCTGCCGGCAACTCGTTTCGCACGCTCGACGGACTATCGGCCGGTGGCCTCGACGACATGCGCCAACGCTATGCCCTTAGCCTGCTGCGCGAGGTGGACGATGCTGGCACGGCCTCAATATTGTTAGACAAAAATCCGTCGCCGACCTCGTCGCTGCCTATCTGGTTGCGTGTTTTTCCCGAACTCAAGGTGATCATCGCGCTGCGTGATCCTCGTGACGTGGTGATCAGTTGTTTCTTCCTGAATATCATGCTCAATGCCACTAACGTGAATTTCCTCAGTCTTGAGCGCACGGCCAAACATTACGCCGATCTGATGGGTGCCTGGTTGCGGATGCGAGAACTCGGCGGCTTCGAGTGGATCGAGTCGCGCTACGAAGATGTGGTGGCCGACCTGGAGGGCGAGGGCCGCAAAGTCACCCGCTTCCTCGGCTTGGATTGGCACGCCAACCAAGGCCGCTATGATGAGGCCGCCCGCAGCAAGGTCATCTTCGCCCCGACCTATCACGACGTGACCCGCAAGATCTATCAAAGCGCCATCGGCAGATGGCAGCGCTATGCCAGCGCCATTGAGCCGTTGCATGAGGTGCTAGAACCCTATTGCCGAGCCTTTGGCTATAGCTGGTGAGATGAGTGAAAGAAGGGCGGCCGCCGGCTCGTTGAATTTGGTTTGATCACCAAGCCTGCAGTGCATACTGCGGCGCATATCCCCAACATATTCCCAAGCACCAAGATGAATCGTCCCATGATTTTCCTCGCCAGCGCCTTGCTCGCTGGCATCTCGCCGCAAGGTTTCGCGGCCTACACCGGCTGGCAACACAGCGGTTCACTCTATCTGCTAACAACGCCGGAGGGTGCCAATCTGCCCGCCAGCGCTGCGGAGAGCGACTTTCCGGTGTTGGTTCGGCTGCGCAAGGAATGGTTCAACTTCAGCCAGGCCAAGCCCAATGGTGAGGACCTGCGCTTTGCGACAGCCAGTGGTGCGCCCATCGCCTATCAAATTGAGCAATGGGACGCGGGCACCGGCACAGCGAGTCTTTGGCTGCGTTTGCCGAGCATCAAGGGCAACGCGCGGCAAGAGATCAAGATGCATTGGGGCAAGGCGGATGCGCAGAGTGAGTCCAGCGGCAAGGCGGTTTTCAATGAAGCTAACGGTTACCTGAGCGTCTGGCACATGAGCGAGCCGGTGAAGGATGAGTGCGGCACCTTGGAGTCCAAGGACGTGGGAACCACCCCGGGAGCCGGGATGATCGGCACGGCTCGGCATTTTGCCGGCCAGCAAGGGATTTTTTGCGGCGAAAACATCACTAACTATCCGTCAGCCGCAAGCCCCCACTCCACCGAATTGTGGTACCGCTCCGATGGTGCTAACATGGACCTCGTTTGCTGGGGACGCGAAGGCACTCCTGCAGGCAAGGTTCGCATGCAGTTGCAGAGCCCTTCCCATATCTACATTGATAGTGACGGCGGCTCCTTCCATGCCACCAGCGTGCTGCCGAAATCCGATTGGGTGCAAGTGGTTCACACCTATGACGGGAAAATTGGCCAAGTGTATATTAATGGCAAACTCGACGTCCCGACTCCCACTCAGACGACCATGAAGATCCTCAGCCCGGCGCGACTGTGGCTGGGTGGTTGGTACAATAACTATAACTTCACCGGCGACATGGACGAGGTGCGCATATCCAAGGTGGCACGCTCCGCCGATTGGGTGAAATTGCAGTACGAAAACCAAAAGCCGCTGCAAACATTGGTCGGCCCGCTGGTACAGGCGGGCAGCGCGTTCGCCGTGGCACCGACGCAGCTTTCCGTGCTGGAAGGCAAACAAGCGACCTTCACCGCACAGGCCGGTGGTGCCCAAAAAATCTATTGGACGCTCAAGGTCGATGGCAAGGAAACCCTCATGGCTACCGACGCCTTTAACTACACGTTCGATGCCGGCCGGGTGTCCGGCGATCAATCCGCCACCCTTCAAGTTAAGGCAATCTATGCCAATGAAATTAAAACCAAGGACATTCCTATCACAATCAAGGAAGACATTGCCGAACCGGTCTTTACCCTGAAAGCACCGGCCACTTGGGATGGGCGAACGACCTTGGAGGTGCTGCCACAAATCACCAATCTCGCCGCCATGCAGGCCAAGGGCGCGAGCCGCTTGAACGTCTCCTGGAGCGTATCGGGCATAGCGGTGATCCAGCAAATTGAGCCCGGCAAACTCATTCTCAAGCGTGCCCAAAACAGTGGGCTACTGACGCTCACCGCAACCATCGACAACGGCGGCAAGCCGAGCACCCAGACGATTTCTATCAAGGTGAGCGAACCAAAGACCGATGCATGGGTTACCCGCAGCCCGGCCAAGGACGAGAAGCCGGAGGATAACCAGTTTTATGCCCGCGATGCGAACAACGAAGGCACGCTCTATTACAATGGCACGCTCGACGAGGCTGCGGACTCAGTGTATCTCAAGGTGTATGCCGACGACAAACCATACAAGGGAGAAGCCAGCAAACTGGGAGCAGATAAGTCATATGCCTTTGCCGTGAAGCTCAAGCCGGGCTTGGTCAAATACAAGGTGGAGTTTGGCAGTAAACGCGGCAGCACCGAAAAACTCCTGCAGACGGTCACCCATATCGTCTGCGGCGATGCCTATATCATCCAAGGTCAATCGAACGCCTTGGCCACGGATACTGGTGAGAAGTCCCCACCGGAAACCAACGAGTGGATCCGCAGTTATGGCCGGCCGGAAGGCAACGCCACCGACGCCCCGGCTCACCTGTGGTGTCTCCCCGTCTGGAAGGCCGAGAAAGGTGAAAAGGCTGAGCTGGGATACTGGGGCATGGAGCTGGCCAAACGCTTGGTCGCCAGTCATAAAATCCCGGTTTTCATCATCAACGGAGCTGCTGGAGGGACCCGCATCGACCAACACCAACGCAATGAGGCGAATCCCACCGATCTAACAACCATCTATGGTCGGACGCTGTGGCGGGTCCAGCAGGCGAAGCTCACCCATGGCATCCGTGGCATTTTGTGGCACCAAGGCGAGAACAACCAAGGATCGGCGGCCCCCACCGGTGACTACGATTGGAAGTCCTATCAGGCCTACTTCATCGCCTTGTCGGCCGCTTGGAAGCAGGACTTTCCAAATCTGCAACATTACTATGTTTTTCAAATCTGGCCCAACGCTTGCAGCATGGCTGGCAATAGCGGCGGCGGCGATATGATCCGCGAAGTGCAGCGCAGCCTGCCGCGCCTGTTCTCCAACCTCAGCGTCATGTCCACACTCGGCATCAAGCCACCCGGAGGATGTCACTTCCCGCTCGTCGGTTGGGCGGAATTCGCCCGCCTCATTCAGCCACTCATCGAGCGCGACAATTATGGCAAGAAGATCGCCGACTCGATCACTCCACCCAATCTCAAACAGGCGGCCTATGCCAGTGCGGCAAAGGATGCCATCACGCTTGAGTTTGACCAACCGGTCCTCTGGATGGATTCCCTGGCTGGCCAGATCTATCTTGATGGGGGTGGTAAGGACAAAGTTGCCTCCGGCAGCGTCAAAGGCAACGTCCTAACCCTCAAGTTGAAAGCCCCGGCCACAGCGCAACGCATCACCTATCTCAAGGAGAGTGCTTGGAGCCAAAACGACCTCATCATGGGTGCTAACGGCATTGCCGCGCTCACCTTCTGTGACGTGCCACTGGGCAAGGGTCAATGAGGCGAGCCGTCGGTGCTTCAGGCAGCTCAGGGTGCCAGATCAGGCCGGACCTTGGCGGCTAACAATTTGTATCCTTCGGCGTTGAAGTGGAGTTTATCGGCGAGGAACAATTCCGGGCGGGGTTGGCCGTCGGCACCCAGCGGCAGGTCAAACGTCTCGATGTAGCGCAGGTGGGGTTTGCCTTGGATGAACTTGGCGGCAAGTTGGTTGAGCGCCTGTTCGCGGTCTTTTTGCTGCCAGCGTGCAATGCTGGGGCTTTGGGAGACGAAGATGATATCGGTTTCGGGAAGCTTGGCGTGGACCGTCGCCACAAATTCCTTGAAGTCGTTAAATACCGCTTCGACGTCGCGGCCACGCCACAGGTCGTTGCCGCCGGCGCGCAGATAGATGGCACGCGGCGCATACGGGAAAACAACCCGAGGCGCAAAATGGGTCGCATCCATGATCTCGGATCCTCCGAAGCCGCGGTTGATCACCGGCACCGGCGCAAAGTCCTGCGCCAGACTTGCCCACATCCGAATCGTCGAGGAACCAATGAATAATACCGCTTTTTGCGGCGGGGGATTGGCGCCATCAGCCTGCTCGAAAGCCGCCATCTCCGCTTCCCATACCGAGAAATCGTGCTCACCAGGTGCCGCCCAGCCGGTCTGGCGGCAGCATCCTAGCAAAACAATCAAGGCGATAACAAGGAGGTGGAAACGCGGCTTCATGACGCATCTTGTAGGGGAATGCGGCTGCGGGCGTCAAGCGCAGAACTCAGCGTTCAACCTCAAATGTGCCACGAGATCTAGCCAGTTCAATTCCCTTGAAATTGCGGTCAGGCTGAGGATACGCGCAAGAATAGTTGGCGGTTGTATCGGCGTGTCTATGACCGCCGATGACTCTGAATCGCCAATGAATCCGCCGCATCAACAAGGGTCAACTCATTGGCCATCGGCGGTCACAGACACGCCGCTACAAGACACGTCAGACACTACTTGCCTGCGACTGGTGCCACGGTGCTTGCCAAGATCGGGTGGGCGGAACATGCTCAGCGGCGGGATGCGATTTGTAATTCTTGGTAGTGGCAGCAGTGGCAATGCGGCGTTGGTCGAGGTCGGTGGACTGCGATTCATGATTGACGCGGGTTTGAGTGCCAAGCAAATCAGCCTGCGGCTGGCTCAAGTGGGCGTCGCGGCGGACTCGCTGGACGGCATTTTACTGACCCACGAGCACGGCGACCACGTCCGCGGGCTGAAAGTTTTCTTGAAGCAAAACCCGGTGCCGGTGTACGCGACGGCGGCCACCGCGCAGGTGGTGCGGGAGGGGGGCATCCAAGGCTGCCAATGGAAAGTGTTTGAAGCCGGACGCGGGTTTGCCATCGGTGGCGTCACGATCGATTCGTTTACCATCCAACACGATGCGGTCGATCCCGTCGGCTTCGTCATCCACCATGCCTCCAAGCGCCTTGGCGTCCTCTCAGATACCGGTTTCGTCACGCGTAACGTCACGGACAACCTGCGCGACCTCAATGGCTTGTTTGTCGAGGCGAATTATGACGAGGCATTGCTCGAAGCTGACACCAAACGGCCATGGCCGACGAAGCAACGCATCAGCTCACGCCACGGTCATTTATCGAACACGCAGGTGATGGAGTTGATGAGGGAGATTGCCCATCCGGCGTTGGCGCGGGTGGTTTTGGGGCATTTGAGTGCGGATTGCAACGGGCCGCAACTGGCGCTGGGTTTGCTGCGCGAGTGTCTGACGTCGCTCGGCCACGTGCAAACTCAAATCCACTGCGCGAGTCCCAGCGAACCGAGCGAGTGGTTCGCGCTGTGAGACCTGCTACGGATGATCCGGCT
>CAIQXC010000914.1 GCA_903875675.1 Akkermansiaceae bacterium | reverse complement strand
ATCACCAATGACCTGTCGGACTACACTCCTCGCGCCGCCACGAATGTGGAAAAGACAGCCCCGCGCATGCAAGCCAAGTTACTCTCCAACTCTATCCGCCCACCCGGCGGTTGCTGCTCGCATGGTAACATTTGTTTGAGGCATTGTGCTTCCGCCCCAGCCGACAGTTAGGGAATCTGACTTGTTCGCTCCGTTGTCGAAAGGGAGGTCGAACACTGAGTTCTGAGCTCCGGACCGGGGGTGGCGCTTGATCTCGTCCAGTTACTGTCGCGCGGAAACCAGCAACAACATCGGAAAACTCGGTGCGGGAGTTAGCTTGAGATGGTCCGACATGCAGGCCAAGGTCGAGTGGGTTGCCAATGCCCTCACCAGCAATAGACCCCTGCTGCTGGCTGCCTCCAAAGACAAGCCAGTCCTGATTTCCGCGCTGGCCGCCAAGAGCGAGGTGTTGCTCAGCTTGGACAAGGCCGATTTCGGACCACTGCTTGGGACGACGGTTTATGGCATGGCGGTGAGCATGCCGCGCGATTTCTTGGTTCAATACGGGTTGGGCTAGCGGCCTCGCATTCGGGGTCCTTCAAAGTCGCCCATCCACGATCCTCTAAATCCTGGGTTGCATCTGGCCAAGAAATTCAAGACACTCCGATCACATGACTGCGAACCCCCATGCTGTGTTCCGTGCCTTAGCAATTCTCTTGGCTCTGCTGACTTGCGCTGATGCCATCCAGACCGTGCAACCCGGCGAATCCGTCGGACCTTTGCAGGGTGGCGGCGAACCCCGGCAGATCTCCCTCAATATCGAAGGTCTGGAGCAATTGGCCCTGGTCGCCCAAGGGTACGAATGGGGACAGGCCTGCTGGGGTGAGCCGGTATTGGTCGATGCCGCGGGCAATCGCAAGGATCTAACCGAGCTTAAGGCGGCGACCCAGGCCGTTGGCTGGGGCGAACTCTCCTATCACAAGGGGCCAGACGGGCAGCCGCTGAAATCCGGATCGCGGACATTCAGTCATGGAATCTTCGCCCATGCCAACAGCATCGTTTCCTACAAAGTGGATAAAAAATACACGCGTCTCGAAACCTGGGTCGGCCTCAATCACACCGCCGGCACCAACGGCAGTGTGAATTTTTCTGTGGTCGAATACAAAACACTGAAGAGCGGGCTGAATCTGGGGATCGGTGCCGCCAAAACGGATGAGGAAATCGCTCTGGAAAAATCCATGGTGGCCCTGCTTGACGCGCCGCTGCTTTTCGCCAAGCGCCATTCCTACGAGGGCATCCACATCTACGACACCTTCTACAAATGGCCGGGTGGGGGCGGCGGCGGATTGTATATCTTGGAAAATCCCTCGGCCCCGCGCAGCGATTGGAAAGTCCGCGCGTTGATCGACGAAACCACGCCCGGCACGCTGGGCACGGGGGTTTACACCCATCCTGATATCTCGCTCGATGCCGGCAAGGTCATTTTCTGCTATAAAAACAGCGCCGACGCCTGCACCGCTATCTATGAAATCAATATCGACGGCACGGGCCTGCACCAACTCACCGACCCGTCGGGCCTGGCCGGGAATTATCATGGCGTGAAAAGCGGCATCCATGACCTTTCACCGACCTATCTGCCCGATGGCCGGATTGTTTTTCTATCCACACGCCCCCGGGGGCTTGTGCCATGCGCGAATGAAGGTGTGAGCATTCTGCACGTCATGAACGGGGATGGTTCCGACATCCATCCAATCTCCGTGAATTCAGAAACTGAATTCGATCCCATGATTCTTCCCGATGGACGCATTATCTATGGCCGCTGGGAATACATCGACAAAACCGCGCTGACCGTCCAATCGCTTTGGACCGTGAATCCCGATGGCACCAATGAAACCGCCATGTTTGGCAACAACATGACCTTCCCGGAAGCCATTCTCGATCCCCGCCCCGTGCCTGGCTCCCGTCTGATAGCCGCCACGCTGGCAAAGCACAATGCCCCACCACGCGGATCCGTGGTCATGATAGATCCGGTGATTGGCAAGAACGAGCCCACTGCCATCTTCAACTTCGAACACCCCGCCGACCCGACCTACGACATGGGCGAATCGTGCGAACCCTATCCACTCAGCGAGGACCTGATGGTGTACAGCGGTCGCTTGCCCGGAGAATCCCGCAGCTCAATCCTGATGATCAACCGGGCGGGCAAACACATCAAGCTGCTCTCCGACACCAACATCTGCCTGCATGCCCCCATGCTCGTCAAACCCCGAACGGCCCGCGTCATGCCAACGCTTGCGGATCGCACAAAAACCCGTGGCGCGTTCTATGTCCAGGACGTTTACCAGGGCCTCAATGGCATCAAACGCGGCGAAGCCAAATGGCTGCGCGTGGTTGAAGAGGCATCGCGCGTCAGCAGCAGCCCCGGCGGCAACCCATACAATCAGACGTTCCCTATCAGCGCGGCACTGGCATTCAGCCCGAAAATCTATCATGGCATCATTCCGATCAGCGACGACGGTTCGATTTACTTCGACGCACCCTCCGGCCGCATCCTCTTCTTCCAGGTACTTGACAAGGACAAACGGCTGATTCAGAGCATGCGCACCTTCATTCAGGCGGCGCCCGGGGTCACCCGCGCCTGCATCGGCTGCCATGAACCCAAATCGAATGCGCCCGAGGCTGTCGTTTTCACCAAAACCGACGCGCTGAACAACGAGCAGTCGGTGTTGAAACCGGAATCGTGGGGCACGGGATATATGGATTATCCATCGATGATCCAGCCGATTTGGGACAAGCATTGCATCAGCTGTCATGGTGGCAAATCCGATTTTTCGGGACGGCTTGACCTCACCGGCGGCTGGACGGAACATTTCAATATCAGTTATGAGAACTTGGTGGATCGACGTGAAACCCAGTTGGTTCCCTATCTGATCGATGGCATTGACTGCATGAACGGCACCGCACTTTATTCCGTGCCATTGTTCAAGCCCCGCAGCTTTGGTTCGGCCACGGCTCCCTTGGCGAAGGTGATCGCCAGCGGCCACCAGGGATGGATCAAAGGCATGACTGATGTGGAACGCGACTTGGTGATGGCGTGGATCGACAGCAACGGCCTGTATTACGGCACATGGGACTATACCCCGGTCACCAGCGTGCGCAGTTGGCCGGATACCAGTAACCGACTCAGCGCCGTCATGAAAAAGGCCAATTGCACGGCCTGCCACGCCCCACCCATGACCACGGACTGGTTCAACCTGCAGACACCGGAATACAGCCGCATCCTACGCGCCCCGATGGCCAAAGGTGGATCTAGCAATGGTCTGGCAATTTGCCGCAACCATAAGGCCGATCCGCTGCGCACCCGAATCAAAATGATGCGCACGGGCGGTTATGAACACGCGGTATTGCCGATGGAGAGATTTGCCAAGGTCACCGTGCCTCCTATCCAACCGGGTGGCACGGAGCACATCACCTTTGCGGATACGAACGATCTCAATTATCAGGAAATGCTGGCCATCATCAAGGCAGGCCGCGAAAGCGCGCTGCAAAACCCCCGGATTGACATGCCCGGTGCCGAAGCATCGATCATCGCCGGACAATGCCGCATGCTCATTCCACCCGCCGTGCCCAATGCCGCACCTGCCCTGACAGCAAGCCCCGGCAAGGACGGAGCGTTGCTTTTGCGCTGGGATCGCAGCGCCTATACCATCGGTCTTGTGGCGGAAATCCACCGGGGCGCCACGGCGGACTTCAAACCCACAGAAAACACCCGGCTCTGCAGCACCGAACTGGGTCACTTTATCGATAAAACCCCGCAACCCGCCCAACCCTGGTACGCCCTCGTCATCACCCGTCCGGGCAAGGAACCGTCGTCTCCCAGTTATATCAATGTTAGATATGACAACTCCAAATAATAGGTTAATAGTATAACCCGAATTTCTGATCTTTGGTGGAGGGCTGCCCCCGTCCCGCCAAACTTACCTGCCATGAAAACGCTCACCTGTTTGTTCGCCGCGTTTGTAATGTTAGAGGTCGCTGCTGCGGCACCCGTCGCCAAGCTGGATGAAAAAATCACGGCTGGCCGCTTGGATGCCATCGGCCCCAAGGGCCAAGCCCTCGGCAGGTGCCCGCTCAAGCATACGACGGTGGAAGCAGAGCTCAGCGGCACGGTGGCACGGGTGAGCGTCACCCAGCAATTCCAGAATCCTTTCCGGGAAAAAATCGAGGCGATCTATGTGTTTCCTCTGCATCAGGATTCGGCGGTCGATGACATGACCATGACCGTGGGCGAGCGGGTCGTCAAAGGTGTCATCAAGGAGCGCGGCGAGGCCAAGCGCATCTACGACAATGCCAAGGCCCAGGGCAAAGTGGCTTCGCTGCTCGACCAGGAACGACCGAACATCTTTTCGCAAGCTGTGGCCAACATTGAACCCGGCCAGCAGGTGACCATCACCATCAGTTACTCGCAGACACTGGCGTGGGAGGACGGGCGCTTTGGGTTCGATTTTCCGAGTGTCGTCGGGCCGCGCTACATTCCCGGCGCATCGAGGGCAGCACCCGTCAAACGCAAGCCAAGCCCCCAACGCGGCCCGCAAGGCGAGCCACCGGTGGTCAACCCCGATCCGGAGCCAGCCACCGCCCAAGTGCCGGATGCCGGGAACATCACCCCCCCGGTGGTCGAGGAGGGATATCGCGCGGGTCATGACTTGGCCATCACCGTCCGCATCCAGGCCGGCCTGCCGATCACCGACCTCAAGTCCGCCCTCCACGAGGTCAAGGTCGTTCATCCAGACGGCGACCCGGCACGCGCTGTGGTCAGCTTGGTGGACAAGGGGGTGCTGCCAAACCGCGATTTCTCGATCAGTTACAGCAGCGCCGGTGAGCAGATCAGTGATGCATTGCTCACCCACACCGACGAGCGGGGGAAATTCTTCTCGCTGGTTTTGCAGCCGCCGGCTCGTGTGGAAGCGGAGGCGGTGGTGCCTCGCGAACTCGTCTTCGTGCTGGATACCAGCGGTTCGATGAGTGGTTTCCCGATCGAAACCTCCAAAACCCTGATGCGCCGCGCTATCGAAAAATTGCGCCCGGCAGACCGCTTTAACCTCGTCACTTTCTCCGGCAGAGCCGCAGTCCTTTTTCCCAATCCCGTCGAAAATACGGAGAAAAACCGCCATCTGGCTCTCGGCTTTATCGATTCCCTGCGCGGCTCGGGTGGCACCGAAATGATGACCGCCATCAACACCGCCCTGGGCGGCGAGCATGACCCGAAAACCGTCCGCATCGTGTGCTTTCTAACTGATGGTTACGTCGGCAATGATCTGGCGATTATTGCTGCTGTTAGGAAACATGCCGGCACCACCCGCGTGTTCAGCTTTGGCATCGGCAACTCAGTGAACCGGTTTTTGTTGGATTCGATGGCGCGGGTCGGACGCGGTGAGGTGACCTATGTTCTAACGCATGAGGAGGCGCAAAAGTCGGCCGACAAGTTTTACCAGCGGATAGATGCCCCGGTGCTAACCGACATTGTGTTGGACTTCGGGGATCTAGCGGTTGAGGAGGTTTTCCCGCAGTCGATCGAGGACCTCTTCGCCGTGAAACCAGTGGTCGTCAAAGGCCGCTACACCAAGGCCGGCAGCGGTGTGATCAAACTCAAGGGCCGCAACGCCGCCGGAAGTTTCGAGCGCGATCTGGCCGTTACTTTTCCCGAGGAAAACCCCGAAAACCCCGTTCTCGCCGCGCAATGGGCGCGGGCCAAGGTGGGTCACCTGATGCTGCAAGACATGGACGGGATGCAGCAGGGGCAAATGTTGCCGGCCTTGAAAAAGGACATCATCGGGCTCGGGATCAGCTATAACCTGCTGACCCAATTCACGAGCTTTGTGGCCGTCGAGGAGCAGCACATCACCGAAGGCGGCCAGCCCCGGACGGTCCAGGTGCCGGTCGAGATGCCGCAGGGCGTCAGCTACTCCGGCGTCTTCGGCACGCTCAACGCAGCCTCCGACGCCGAGGCCCCCGGTATCGGTAGAGGCTCCGGCCCCGGCGCGGGTTTCGGTAGCGGCAGCGGCAGCGGCAGCGGCAAATTGTTCGGCACCATCCCGCAAGCCATGAGCAGGCGCGGATCGAGAGCTGACCTCAGCGCGCGCCTCGCCAACGCGGGCGGCACACCGGCGTGCGGGGTGGCTGTCGAGAAGGTTCTCGATTGGCTCAAGCAGCACCAGAACAAGGATGGCAGTTGGTGCCAAAGCCACCAGACAGCCATGACAGGCATGGCCCTGCTCACCTACCTCGGTCACTGCGAAACTCCCGCATCGGAAAAATACGGCGAAAGCGTCCTCAGCGCCATCGGGTTCCTCGTCGAAACCTCCGCCAAAAATCACGGCAAACTCGGCTCCGATCTCACCGATACAGACTGGCCCTACGAACACGCCGTCGCCACCTTCGCCCTCGCCGACGCCTACAATTTTTGCAAGGAAATCGCCCTAGACGTCCCCGGTCTGGAGGAAGCGGTCCACAATGCCAGCCAGTGGATCATCGATAGCCAAGCAAAAGACGGCAGTTGGCACTACCCGGATGCACATACCGGGAAAGCCGCCTTGAACGCCCTGAATGCCGATAACCAGCTAGGCTGCATGAACCTCCAAGCGCTCAGGGCCTGTTCATACACCGGCATCAAATTCCAAGACCGGGCCCCCTGCATCACCAAGGCCCTGGCATTCATCAAGACCTGCCAGGCTGCCAATGGTGCCATCGGTCTTGCCGCCAAGGCAGATGCCACCCATGCCTCGTCCTGCACCGGGGCCGGTGCCCTCGCCTATCAAATATGGGGCGGGGCCGACGCACTGCCCCTCAAAGCCTGCGGCTACCTTGCCAATCAGGCCAAATTCCAATGGAGCGCGGCCGATGCCGACCTTTTAGCGCTTCGTTTCAACGCAGCCTCCATGCTCAACTGCGGCGGCAAGAAATGGAGCGACTTCAACGCCATGTTCATGCCAGAAGTCCTCAACGCCCAAAACGACGACGGTTCCTTCAAGGACATCGGTGCGGGTACCGACGACCCATTCCGCCCCCTCGCCCAACAATTTCAAGGCAATGGCGAGGCTGCCGTCCATTACCGCAGCTGCCTCGCCGCCCTCACCCTCGAAGTCTATTACCGCTTCTTGTCCGGCGCTCGATGAGCCCCAGAACTCAGTGTTCGACCTCAAAAGCGCCACGAGGCCGAGCAAGCTCAAATGTTACCATGCGAGCAGCAACCGCCGGGTGGGCGGATAGAGTTGGAGAGTAACTTGGCTTGCATGCGCGGGGCTGTCTTTTCCACATTCGTGGCGGCGCGAGGAGTGTAGTCCGACAGGTCATTGGT
>CAIQXC010000913.1 GCA_903875675.1 Akkermansiaceae bacterium | reverse complement strand
GCTCGATGCCCGAGAAACTGAAATCGCGAGCCTCCATAACGGAGCAAACTGCTGACTGGAGAGCCGGATGCGGGAGATCCGCACGTCCGGTTCGGAGGGGGGAGCGGGGCGAAAGCCCCGTTCCTACCTCTATCGCCACGTGGCTGCGCGCCTCCGGCCGCAGGCCGTGCGTGCTGCGTCTCGCAGCGCGAGCCAGGAGCAGCCCATGCTTGGGGAATGCACTGAGTTTGGCGCACGCTGCATTCGCTTTTGCATGGGCACAGCGGCCAGAGGCACGCTGTCACGGCCTGCGGCGAGACGCCGCAGCTACGCCATGTGGCTGCGCGCCTCCGGCCGCAGGCGCTGCGTGCCGCGTCCCGCGGCGCGTGCCAATGGCTGGACCATGCCCGAGTTCTGGTTGGCGGTCCTCGAAATGGGTCTCAGCATGCGCGGCAATCTCCTGAAAGGCGGCTTCACTCAGCACCACGCGGCCTTCGCGCATCCGGTCGCGACGCCAAGTGGTGGCTTTGAAATAGGCAACCCGGAACGACCAGGCGATGAAATTGGTCCCGGCCTCAAAGTTGTGGCGCTTCTGGATCAGCACGAGATTGGTTTCCTGCACAAAGTCATCCACATCCGACCAGGCACCCAATATCGACGCCACGTACCCCCGCAGCCGCGGCTGAGCGGATTCTAGCAGCAGGTCGAACTCCAGCGCGGTCAGCGTGGGTTGCTCGAAGGCGGACAAGGGTTGAGGAAACATCGTGCTTGCTTGGCTTACAAGAGCCTATCTCCCCAGGACAAAAAGCGGACAGATTATTTTGGGGCGCGGTGAAGGTCGCCGCGCATTTTTGCCCATGGCCATGCTTATTTTGGGGCAGGGAAGGGGGCCTCGAAGGAGTAGGTGCCCGAGCCGACTTCATAAACCGCCGCGTCCTTTTCGGCACGCAGGAACTTCACGCCCGGTGTTTTTTCAGCGGCCAGGCCCGCTTCGGTGACGGCGTCAGCCCGGGATGTCGGCACGAAGATGGTGGCGGTGGTGTTGGGTGGCACGGTCACCCACAGCGAGAATTTGCCGCCTTCGATTTTCCAGTCGCTCGCGATGCGGCCGCGGATCGATTGATACTCGGCCTTCGCCCATGTTACGGCGCCGCCCGGTTTTGGGGAGACGACGAAGTGCTTCCAACCCGGTTGTGCGTCATCGGGGTTGAGGCCGGCGATGTTGCGCCACATCCATTCGCCCACCGCGCCGAGAGCCCAGTGGTTAAACGAATTCATGCCCGGGTCTTGGAATCCGCGGCCCTTGACGTAGCCGTCCCAGCGCTCCCAGATGGTGGTGGCGCCGTTATCGATCATGTAAAGCCACGACGGGAACGTGCGGTTGGTGATGAGCTGCCAGCCGACGTCGGAGTAGCCGTGTCTAGCAAGTTCGAGCATGGCGCGATGGGTGGTCTGGATGCCGGTGGAGAGGTGGTTCTGATAGCGGCGGATGTTTCCGACGAGAAGCCCGGCGGCTAGCGGACGAAGTTCTTCCGGCAGCAAGTTGAAGCTCAGCGCCAAGGAGATCG
>CAIQXC010000912.1 GCA_903875675.1 Akkermansiaceae bacterium | reverse complement strand
AGGCATCGGTGCGTTGCAATTCTCCACGAGTTGAAATCCATCCGGCGTATTCCGCAACCCTGGAAATCATTTTCTCATCGGCTGAGTACCGTTGCCCAAATCCTCGCCCAGTGGTTTTGACTTTACCGCTGAGCCTGTCCGAGGCGATGCAGCGGGTTCATTGGCGATTCAGGGTCATCGGCGGTCATAGACACGCCGCTACAACCCGCTCTCTTGATGTCATCAGTGTCATAGATGTTTGTTAGTTTCCGGCATGCCATCATGGTGCTGTTCATTCGTTGGCCAAAATCCGCACCGGTCCCAGCAGGCCGGAACAAAGAAGTTTGCTATCGGTCTTGTACGGGTGGCCCATGATCGTCCGGGTAAGACGCTGGTCCGCAGCTCTGGCCTCATCTCCGATCAACCGGTTGGGCCACAGGTTGGCAACTTCGATTTCCAGCTCGTTCGTTCCTTCCTTTAAGGCAGTGGAAATGTCGATCCGCCACGGAGCGCACCAAACTGCGCCAAGATCCTTGCCGTTCAGCCGGATCCGGGCGATTTCATGAACAACTCCCAAATCGAGATATGTTTTCCTGCCCGGAATCCGGGCCATGTCAAAATTTTTCCGGTAGGTGGCAATGCCGGAATAAAACTTGATCCCCGGCTCCAGCCGCGTCGTCCAATCCTGCAGGGCATCAAAAGTGATCTTCTCCGGCCCGGCCCACTTCGGATCGAACGCAACTTCCCATGCGCCGGTTAGTTCCTGTGCCGTCTTCATCTCCGGGAAATCCGTATTCGCCTTTGTTACGGGTCTTTCGTCCTCCCCCCCGAAGACAACGAAGAAACTCTGGAAGGCGTCAAACTCCAGGGGAATATCCGTCAAACCATCGGCACGCTCAAATTGCATCAGTGGCCGCTGCTCGCCGGTCACGGGATCCCAGAGTTGCGGGCTGCCATGGCCGACCCGGAAACGGCAGCCCGCCTTGATCGGATTTCCCGTTCGGTTTGCCACGAAATAGATATCACGATCCTCGGTGCGCCGGTGGGCGTAACGCACGGGACCCGTCGCGATGAAATCCTCATTCACGCCCATGCCATTCAACAGGGCGGCGGTTAGATCATACGACGGATAGAGCGACGGCGATTTCGACATCTCGCCACCCCAGTGGATGACGCCTTTTCCATAACCGCGCTTCGTCGTTATCCGAGGCACGTCCATGCTCCCCCAGAGTTCCTTGGCGAGCAACTGGACGTCACGGTCGCAGGCGGGATAGCCCGATAGGCTTGGCGACTTGAGGGGCGGCGTACCGACCACCGTGGCCCCGGCATTCACCAGATCCCTAATTTTGGCAAGCAGCCCCGGCGTCATTGTCTCAACCTCCGGCAGGACCAGCAGACGGTATGAGCTTCCGCCCGGGAAAGCGATCCGACCATCCTTGACCCCGGCCCGGTCCATGAGCACCTTCGGCGAGCATCCGTCGAAGCCGTAACCTTTCTTGTCCGGCAGCATGCTTGCGGCATCATCGAGAGCGCTGTCTGGCGCGCGAAACACATGCGGTGCGCCTTCAGGGGTCAGGTAAAGCACGTCGGAAACCGTCACGCCCTGTTGCAGCAGATGAGAGCAGCGCGCCAGGTATTGATGATACCCACCCAGCAGCGGCCAAAAAGTCTGCGTCCGTTCCCAGTTAAGACCATAACTGCCAAAGGTCATCCCGGGGGCACGGTCCAGCCACGGCTGATGGGAGAAAGCCACGATTGCAAACCGGTTGATGCCGACGGCGAAGGCCCAGTCGCCCTGATTCTTCAATGCCGAGGGCTTTTCGGTCCAAGCGGTCCCGGCGGCCGTAAACGCCTCGCCAGCGACAACGGATTTGCCCATGATGTGCCCGATGGAGGCGGCCTCGATGCAGCTCCAAGCCGAGTTGAACGTGTTCAGCCAGAACTCGCCCTGAGGGATATCCGCGTATGAACCAAGATCCAGGTCGTTGGCCGGAGTCATGTCATAGGGCTCAATGGTCAGCTTCAGACCGCGTGCATGACATAACGTTTTCATGTGAGCCATGTGGTTCTCTAACAACATCTCCTGACACGTCATGCGCACATCCCAAAGAAAGCGTTCGGTCATTTCCCGGCTGCCCACCACGCGCCCGGAATAGGCGGGAAAGTAAGGCCAGGGATCGTAACTCCGCCGCTTTGTGAACTCCTCGCGGAATCCGGGTGTCCAGTTCTGGGCACCCATCTCCCAGCTATCGGCATCCAGACCGGTAAAACCCGTCGTGTGATCCAGCGACCGCGGACCAATGCGCTTGAGAAGAGGATCGAAGTAAGCCTCGAAATGGGCTTCCAAAGCCCCCTTGTCAAACTTGTTGCTCTCGAATCCAAGCCCGGCCGCAGGAGCAGGACGGGTGTTGGCTCCGGTTGATCGCCGCCCCATGCGCAGAATGGTCCACTCGCCCGGCGGAATCTCCCATTGCAGGCGACCGTCCGCTTGCAGGCGACCGGTCAGATCAATGATCTTCGATGGATCGATCCCCTGCACTCTATCGGTTTCCGGAAAACTGGCCGGCGACGGGAAGTGTGCCCTGACGCCCGGCATCGAGGTGTAGGGATTGCGAACAAACAGTGCCTTCTCGTCGATATTCTCCACCACAGGATCGCTCTTTGGAAAGGCATACACCGCGACATCCTCATAGAAAGCATTGAGTGTTTCGCGCATCTCCGGCGTTTGGTTAGAGTGATACCCCGAAACCCGCGGCTGAGGGATTGGCAGGACCTCATTGAACGTTGCCGGCCCCTTGGCATTCACGCTGACTGGCAGCAGGTGCTGCATCGACCCGTTCGCCTTGACCCATGGTCCGCCGGTGCCGGTCCAGCCAGGTCCGGTAATCGTGGTGAACTCCAGCCCAAGCCGCTCGCATTCAAGGACCGCGTGCTTGAAGTTGGCCTGCCATGTTTCACTCATGAAGGGCACCGTCCCGCGGGGGACTCCCACATCCACATCCATGTGGATCATCCCCCCGATGCCGGCCGCCTTCATGGACTCCAGATCGGCCGTGATCCCCTCTTTCGTAAAATGGCCGTCCATGTTGATCCAGTAAACCCAAGGCTTGGCCGGATGCGGCGGACTGCGAAACTCGTCTTCCAGCGCAGCGGCGCGAGCCCACGGTGAGGCAAACAGCATTGCGGCGATGATTGCCAGATACTGGAGCACCCTGTTTTTCATAGGCATCAGTTCAATCCTTTCGTTGGTTTCTATTTTTTTTCTGAAAAGAACCATGTCATGGGTGTTAGCGCTGCCATTCCATCCGATCGCGGCCCGCTTGTCGATCGGAATATTTCCTGACTCAATAATTCATGTTAGACTGGGTCCAACGTGCCGTGGTCATGATGCGGTTAAACAGCGGATTGGAGCACCCGAAGTGACCGGCATCGGGCAGGGCGGAGCGAAGGTTGACAATCACTAGGGTATCGGCGTCCAGCGGTTTGGTGAGTCCGCTGAGTTCCACATAACGGAAACCGTGATAGGTGAAATATCTCCTGTCTTCCTCACACCTCATTTTTCGCGAACCAACGGAACGAGATGATTTCAAAACGACGGCCGAAAGTTTTGTTAGCATCATGCAGTGGCGGGGTGCGAATATCAGCGGCTTCCGAGCTATCGACGAATTCGCGAGTGCGGCACACCACCGCCTCACACACGGCGTGGGCGAGTACCTTGCCGGTGGCGTCTCGGGCATCGCCGTAGCCGCGGATGGTGAAGGTATCATCACGCACCGAGAGGATCGGGGCGAGCGGGCGCAGGATGTCCGCCTGGCGGGTCCAACCGGGCAGGCCGTAGGCACTGTAGCCGACGGCGGCGGCCGGAAACTTGTATTCGGCGGTGGCAGGTTGCGGGGGGGCTGATGTGGACTTGGTAGAGAGCGCCTGCATAGGGGCGTATGGGTTGGTTGCAGCCTGCTTGCTCACCTCGTTGAGGGCGGCTTGCAGGGTGCCGGCCAACGCCAGATCCCCGGATGATAACTGCCGGTTGACAAACTCAGCCAACGACAAAAACGGCCCGCGCATCCTGATCTGCCTAACCACCTCCTTGGCCATCGCATCAAGGAAATACGAATCCAGCGTCCTGTAGCCGGCAAAATCGGTGGCCTCGGGAAAAGCGCCCGACGAGCCCGCCTGCCCGGCACGACTGTCCCCGGCAATACTGAAGCGGCTGCACGCATAGTCCTGCTCGCTCGAAAGCGCGGCATTCCATGAATTGCCGGTCTCAATGATATATGGGACGCGCAGATGGCGGGCATGCCCTAACAAGGATCGCCATGCGCTCACCGAGGTGGAATTGACGTTGAACATCCCCTCAACCTCAAAGCGCGACGCGATGGATTTCCAGGAATCCGTCTTGGCCACATGATCGTTGTACAGCCCGCTTGCCTTGGTGGCGCTAACCAATGCAAGCGCCCGGTCCTCCCGCAACGGTTGATAGGCGCGGTTGCCCAGTGGCGTCTTTCCAGTTAGAAAATCCGTGTAAGTCGCCTGCAACGATCGCCCGGAACTGCCGAAACTGGTGGGGTCCGGCGTGATCGACGAGACGAACCAATCGTCAAACAACAGGTGGTTGGCGCAGAACGAATCGTCGTACTGGAGGTTGACCGCCAGTCCAGCGTCGGCCGTGTTGACCACCGAGTTGGCGGGCAGCAGCGGGCTGGCGTCCGAGTTGCCTATCAGATTGAAGGCAAACGGTGGGACCGGGTTTTCATAGCGCAAGTCCCAGTTGACCAGTTCTCCTAACGATACTAACGGCCGCGACGGCAACTCGTCGATCACGCAGCGCGAGAGACCGTCGGCCTTGTTGAAACCAGTGACGATATAGCCGCGGCCAGTCTTATCGCTGGCATTTGGCAGCAGGCTGTCGCCACCGGCCGGGTGCTTGACGAAGCTATAGTCAAAGGGTGAATTGACCGGGTTGCCGGTGCCGCCGTAGTGGCGCTGGATGGTGGCCTCCTCCTGGTCCTTGAGGCCCATGGCAGTGTAATCGACCAGCGGGCTGGATTGCACAAACCCCTTGGCGGCCAGATGGGTGCGACTGGCCATCCGCGCCCCGAAAATGGTTGATAGAAACGGCACCGGGTTGCTCAGGCACTGGCTGAGCGTGCCCTCGGCCATTTGCAGCAGCGGCTTATAGATGGCGTTGGCGACGTCCGGCGTGTACACCATCCGATAGGCCAGATCCCAGCTGCCGCCGACCGTCATGTCCAGATAGATGCCGACCCCTTGGGCGACACTGGTGTATGCGTAGTCGGTGTAAGTTGTGTCGAATTTGGCGTCGGCCTTGATGCTTGAGCCGCTAGGCAGGGTGAGAGGGTTGCCGGCATTGTCTTTGACCTGAAAGTAATGGCCGCCGCCGTTGCGGTAACCGACGGAGAGAGGAATGGACGCACCGGCGTCCACCGGGAGCGAGCTGGTGGGGCTGAAGAGACGGGTTTCGCCCGGCTTGAGGGTGAAGGAATCGTTGATTTGAAAACTCAGCGTGCCGGAACCTGAAAGCGATGGTGTATTGTTCGTACAACCGGCCATCAGGGCGTTGTAGTTGCTGTTAACGACGCCGTTGATCGTGTAGCGGAGCGCGGCGGGCAGCGGTTTGGGAATACCGAAGGACAAAGCTGGCGAGGTGATCTCCATGTTGTATGGGTTCCACACGGTGATCACCGGCGTCAATAACAACCGCGGCTCAAGCTTCGTCGGATCGGACGCCACCACCCCAGCACTGTGAGAAAATACCCACTGCATCCGCGCTATAACCGGCAAAATCCGAACCCGGTGCAGGAACGTGAAGCTGTCTCCAGTGATGGATACCGCCTGAATCGGTATCTTCATGTAACCGCTGGAATTGGCCGTGATGCGCTTGTATGCCGTGGCAAAATCCACCAGATTTTCCCAGCTGGTGACTGCGCCGTGTTGATAGATCGGGATCGTGTTGCCACCGCGGTAGCCGGCCCACGGATAGAACATCGAGGCGGCAGGCACCGCGTTGCCCGGTGCGGGCCGCGTGTATTGGGCATCGGCGGTGGGTGTGAGCCGGAACAAGGGCAGGCCCGACGTTGGCTGGGCGTCCCACTTTTCGATTAGAAGCGAGAGATCTTTCCGCCACGAACCGGTGGCCGTGTTAGTCAGCAGCCCTACCGATACCGCCGAGAGGTCATGGAAAAACTCGCGCGAGGTTGGCAGCGCTGCCTTCGTGGCAATGAGGTCGGCTTGCGGCAGGGTGATCGCCTTGGCGGCCGGCGCGGCATCCTTCAACAACGACTCCAAGCGGAAGGGCATGGGGTCGGCCACTGCATGGGACTTGGCCTGAACTGCCCAACGCGCCGCCGAAGCCGGGCTATCCGGCTTGTAGGGATTGGGCAAGCGGGCTTTCTGGTTCTCACCACCGATCCACCACGCGGAGCTGCCCATTTGGCGCTTGTTAGCCACAGGGGTCGGTGATAGGTGGATCTCCAGCTTCTCGCGGCCGTTGCCACTGCCCACCGTGCCGTTGCCTACCAAGGCCACCTTGCCCACCGTCGCGGTGGTATCCGGCAGGGTGGCCGGGTCCTGTATGTTAGCCGACGTCAGCCATGCCACAAAGCGTTTTTTCTTTTCCGCCGGGTAGTTGCTGCCGGGCGCCCGCGGCCGACCGGCAAACACGCTGCTGGTCTCGTGGTCGCTGCCCTGCCAACTTTTCCAGACCCCCAGCACCAGCGGGCTATTCTCTGATAACATGTCTGCCCGAGCCGTCACCCGCATATCCAGCCCGGCCTGCTTTTGCAACTCACCCAGCGCCAAAATCATTGACATCCGGGCGTTGGCACGCGCCACCGCCATCGCCTCGCCCTGCGACGCCTCACGCAAGGAAACACCCGAAAGCGTTAGCAGCCCGACGACTAACAAAGTCAGCAATACCATCAGCGCAAGAGTGATGATCAGTGCAAAGCCGCCATCAGGCCGACGACAGACGCGCGAACGGAACTCATGATTGATGTGAGTGATCATGGGGGGATGGCAGTTAGTATAAGAGGCAGGCCCCATGACTGCAAGACCCAAAAAATGGAATCATATACAAGTCACGCGTCTCTTTTCGCACTCCATTCTGTCCTAGCGAGGCCTGCCTCGCTAGAAATCTGTCGGTTGCGGCGTGTCTATGACCGCCGATGACCCTGAATCGCCAATGAACTCGCCGCCTCGACTAGGGTCATCTCATGCACACCGGCGGTCACGGACACGCCGCCACGTGGCTGCACGCCTCCGGCCGCAGGCCGTGCGTGCTGCGTCTCGCAGCGCGAGCCAGGAGCAGCCCATGCTTGGGGAATGCGCTGAGTTTGGCGCACGCTGCATTCACTTTTGCATGGGCGCAGCGGCCAGAGGCACGCTGTCACGGCCTGCGGCGGGACGCCGCAGCTACGCCTCATGAATCAAGAATCTCCGAATTTGCCATGAACCGCAACTTCGGCACCAGAGCGGGTTTGGCGACTCTCCTTTTTTGTCTCACACGAAGCCACGAAGCCACGAAAGGGTTTGAAAATTTTCAGTCATGGTATTCCCTCCTCTTCTTCGTGGCTTCGTGCCTTCGTGTGCGATTCTTTTTGAAACTCCGGGAATCCGACTTGCTCGCGCCGTTGTCGAATACGAGGTCGAACACTGGGGTGTTGAAAATCAGAGGATCACTTCCTGCGGATTTTCAGGACGAGATTTCCTGGTTTTAGCTCTCTTTTCTTGAAAGAAGGTCACCCCAAAGGTGTTTTGTTTCCATTTCGCTACATCGGCGACACTCGTCCTTTTCAAGGCTTCCTTTACGTCAATCTTGTCGGGATCGCCCATCAATAGTGGCATCAGGAGGGTGTTGATTCCAAGGGCTGGCATAGCTGCCCCATTGATGAGCATCTTCCATCGCCCATTAAGGGATTCTATCACATCTGAGGTGACAATGATCCGCTCAGTTTCCCCTAGGTCTTTGGCGATGTCCTCTATGACCTCCATGATTTGTTTGCCCACCCGTTCCCCAACTCCCGTCAGTTTTGATCGACCGTGGATGTCCTGACAGATTTCGAGGCCTTTTTTGGTCAGCCCTGCCCCTTTCACCTGTTTTTGAATTGCGTTGCTGAAGGCCAATAGGTCGGCAACCTCTTGGTGGATGGCCTGACAAGCTTCAATCCCCTCGCTCACATCTGTAAGATAGGTTCTGTTTAGGTCATTGTTTAAATCCAATTGTTCTTTCACCTCCCTTGGTAGGGAAGGGCATTTTTCAGCTAGTGTTTTTTCATAGGCTTGCTGATCAGGATATTCCTGCCCGCACATCCTCTTGAGGGCATTGAAGATGCCATCCTTTTTGTTATATGTCTTTTTTGCGGCTTCCCAAATTCGCAAGGTAAATCCAAATCGTGGTGCTTGGCATTGGGGCTTATCCTCCGATCTCTGATCTTCAACCTCTTGAGACAGCGATGCGACTTTCTCCTTCAGGGAGCTAAACCAGCGTATGATTCCACTTAAATTCATCCATCTATCCGGGCCGTGTCGCAGATCGGGAGGGGATAGATGTCTCGCTCTGTATTTGCAATACATGCGGGCCTTCGTAGCCAACTCTTCGAGCTTCTGCCAAGCTTCGCAGGGGGCTAGTTCGCGCTCAACGATTCTTGCGATACGATGGCTGATGTCGTACGTGTGCTTGGTGCGAGGCTCTTCCCGGCTCTCTTGATATTCCGCCAGGAGCCGGGCTGACTTTAGGATGTCTGACCCGCCATCGGTCACCATTCTTTCAGGATTCCCGTGTTTGCGAATGCATTCCAAATAGGACTCCAACAATAATTCCCCACTGCTATGTTTCATGGGAACCACGGCCAAGGGCTGAACATCACGATGATCGAGGCTAAAATCTCCAGTTTCATCTGCCACTCTCTGTTCAAGCCGGGCAAGATCTACACCGCAGATGACCAGCAACTTCATCCCGCCATAGGTGGCGGTGT
>CAIQXC010000911.1 GCA_903875675.1 Akkermansiaceae bacterium | reverse complement strand
GCGGCGGGGTGCCCGCAAAATGACTGAACACCCACTGGATGCGGGCCATGACCGGCAGGATGCGCACCTTGTGGAGATAGCTGTAGCTGTTGGCGTTGTTCGTGTCATCCCAGCGGCAGGCTTGCCACGGGATGGCGGGGATTCCTGACGACGAGATCTTTTTGTAGAGAACGGCGTAATCCGCGAGGTTGTCCCAACTGGTGACCGCCCCGTGCTCATAGATCGGGATGTTGTTCGCGGAACGATAAGCGGCCCATGGGTAGAAGATGGACTTCTCCATGACGGGATTGCTTGCGCTGGGTTTGGTGGAGATGAGATCCTTGTCCGGCGTCACGCGAAACAGCGGCAGGTTGGAATTCGGCTGGGAAGCCCATTTTTCCGTGAGCAGTGAGAGATCCTTGCGCCAGCCTCCCGTGGCGGTGTTGGTCAGTAGCCCGACCGATACGGCGGACAGATCGTGAAAGAATTCGGCGGAGACGCGGAGGGCGGCTTTGGGGGCGATGAGGTCGCTCTGGCGCAAGGAAATGGCCTTGGCTGCGGGCGAAGCGTCCTTCAACAGTGCATCCATCCGGAAGGGGGCTGGATCGACCACCGTGTGGGACTTGGCATTGACCGCCCAGCGCGCCGCGCTATCCGGCGATGGGGGATAGAGTTGTGGCAGGCGCGCTTTTTGGTTTTCACCACCCACCCACCAAGCGAACGCACATCGGCTGGTTCCAGCCGTGACCGGTGTGGGGGGGAGGTTGATTTGCAGTTTCGCGCGGGCGGGACCATCACCCACTGAACCGCTGCCAACGAGGACCGCCTTGGCCGCTGCCGCCGTGGTGTCGGGCACGGTGGTGGTATCACCCGAGACCAGCCATGCAAGGAATCGCTCCTTCTTCTTCGCTGCGTAGTCCCCAGGCGAAATTGGCCGCCCGGCGAAATTGCCGGAGATTTCGTGGTCCGTGCCTTCCCAGCTTTTCCAGACCCCGAGTACCGGCGGGTGGCTCTTATCGAGCACGTCCGCCCGTGCCGTCACCCGGGTGTCGGGACCGGCCTGTTTCTGCAAGTCCCCGAGCGCGAGCATCAGAGCCAGACGGGCGTTGCTCCGGGCTTCAGCCATCGCCGCGCCCTGGCCTACGGTACGCAGCGACACAGCGGAAAGAGTTAACAATCCAACCGCGATGATCGTGAGCAGAACCATCAGCAGGAGCGTAGCTATCAGAGCCATCCCCCGCAGTCTCCTGGTCGGGCCGGCAACCAACCAGCGAGACAGGAGTGGCCGCGAGGTTTCCTTCGCAGGGTTGCTGTCGGTTGGATTGCGGGATGGCTTCATTGCCTTAAAGTTATTATTACTCTTGGTCGGGCATGTCAGTCGCGGCCGGCTGTTGCCACCTGTATGACAAGAGCAAAGGAGGAAGTTACTGAAGAGCCGCAGACTGTCAACCCCAAACGAAGCGATTTTCCGAATTCATCCGGATCACAGAAAATACCATGAGAAGCGCAGGAAAATTCAGCCGGGAGCGGCGTGGGCAGAGAGTCCCCAACGACACCAAGACTCGCAAGAAGTCGGAATTAAGCTGAAAAACCCTCACTCGGAGTCGGCATTTTTTGTCCCGCTGCTCAAAGGAGTTGCCACCTTGCTGACGGGCGAGTCCGCTATCCTAACCTACCAACAGCCGTGCCCCCTTTCCAACAGTCCTGCGGAGCAACGAACACTGTGGCCAGGACAGTGAATCAGAACCTGTCCGACAAGTGACGGCCAGACCGAGCCCGTCCGGCGTTGTTCAAAATCATTCGAGCACCCAACTCGGATTCTGGATATTTCCGGGAGCCTTGGGCGGCATCGGCTGGATCTGCCCAGCCGGTCGGTTCTGAAGCGCGGACCCAATCCGTGATGCCGCAAAGAGTTGGCGGCCGTCAACCGGCCGACGAGAAATCTTGTAGAGGACAAGCAAGCCCGCCTTGCCGACCACTCCTCATTGCGCAGGAGCTTGAATGCAGCGTGCGCCAAGCTCAGCGCATTCTCCAAGCATGAGCAGCCACTTGGCTCGCGCCGCGAGACGCGGCACGCACGGCCTGCGGCCGGAGGCACGCAGCCACGTGGCGTAGCTGCGGCGTCCCGCCGCAGGCCGTGACAGCGTGCCTCTGGCCGCTGCGCCCATGCAAAAGTGAATTCCGCGTGCGCCAAACTCAGCGCATTCCCCAAGCATGGTCCAGCCACTTGGCACGCGCTGCGAGACGCAGCACGCACGGCCTGCGGCCAGAGGCGTGCAACCACACCGCATCTTAGCCGATTTCCAGTATCATGGCTGTGCATGGGGCCAAGTTTGGCAGTGCCAGACCGCCGCATTCGAGGTCGTCTCTTGCCGCCGTTGCCGACCAGTCGCTGGCGAGTCGATCTGCAAACGTCCATGATCCGGCAGTCGCCCAGCCAAATATTTCCATGGCATCCCTTGGAATGCGCACCCGTGGCTGGTTCAGTGTTGCATGGCCATGGAAATTAGCCACCACCAGAAACGCTTGGCGGGTTATTGTGTCGTGGCGAAGAAAGGCGTAGAGCCAGTGGCCGGAGACGTTTTCGCCATCCAGTCGGCCGAAGTGCGGGTTATCGCGGTTTGCGAAATTGAGGCCGTAAAACCCGCCTGCGACGAACGCCGGTTGTTGGATGACGCCGAGCAGTTTGGCGTACCAAGCGCGCAGTTCCTTTTGTTCTGGGCTGAGGCGGCCGCCGTCGAATTGGCCGTTGTTGGTCCATTTGAGCAACTCGGGCAACGACCCATAATCGAAGATACTGGTGCGGGCGTTGTCGCCGCAAAATCCTTTCACTCCGGCGGCGGTTTCACCGACCTCCTGGCCCTGATAGATCATGAGCGGCCCTCGTCCCAGGCCAAACAGCACCGCGCACACCGGCTTGCCGACTTGCATTCCCAGCCCGCCCCACACCTGCGGATTGGCCAGGCGGACCTCGTCGTGATTTTCCGCGTAGCGCAGTGACTTGTGGAATCGCTCATCGCTAAATATCAACTGGTCAAGGTCGTTGGCCCATTTCCCTGAGTCATAGATTCCCTCCAAAATATCATAAGCCGGATCATCATAGACCGCATCAAAACCAGCTTCTAGCAATTCATCCAGCACCTGCCCGTCGGTCAGTTTCGCCGGGTCGTTGTCGTAGGCTTCCCCGCAGAAAAACACTGCGGATTGGCGGCCTCGAGCCCGCTTGACAAGCCAGCGCCAGAACGGCAACGGCACCAAGTGCGCCATGTCCACTCGGAAACCATCAACCCCGATGCCTTGCCAATAAGCGACGATTTGGTCCATGGTGTGCCACGTCTTGGGCACGGCAGCGGGCACCGCATCCGGCCCCGGCAAGTGTGCCGTGTCGCGTCCTGTGGTGAAGTCATGACCGTAGTTCAACTTCACTGTTTCGTACCAATCACCTTCCCCCGGTGCCCAGGAAATCACGTTGTTGCCAGTGACCTTGCCATGTTTGCCCTCCGGTACAAAGACACCGGTGCATCCGGGCTTGCCAGCCGTTGGCAGCTTGAGCGGCGGGCCTCCACCTGGATCGTCCGCCCGCAGATAGAAAAAATGATTGTCGCGAGCGAAAAACACCTGATGGTCATCCTCCACCCCGAACGACAACTCTGGAAAAACGTCAGAGCTATATGAGCGGGCCACATGATTGGGCACCAGATCGATGATTACCCGCAGGCCCTGCGCGTGACACCGCCCCAGCAACTCCGAGAACTCCTCCAAGCGCCGCGGCGGGTCTTCCGCATAGTCGGGGCACACGTCAAAATAATCCCTGATTGCGTATGGACTGCCCGCCACTCCTTTGAGAATATCCGCAACATCCGCAGGTCGCTCCGCATAGGTGGTGCCGCTCGCCTGTTCCAGCACCCCGGTGAGCCACAGGTGCGTGACGCCCAGCTCACGGATGGCGGTTAGGGCTGCGGCGCTGATGTCGCTGAACTTGCCGCAGCCGTTTTCCTCCAAGCTGCCATGGACGACCCACGTTTCCCGGGTGTTGCCGAAGGAGCGCGGCATGAGTTGATAGATCAGTGGTCTGCCGCGGCCTGCTGCGGGAATCCACATCGAGTCTGAGTTTTCTAAGGGATTGAGCATGATGGATTCACTCAAATTTCAAGTTCAGCGGTGGCCGGGATCGGACTGGCGTGGGGCGCGTTCCTCGCGGATGACTGCAGCACAATCGTACAGGGCGAAGAGCATCGTCAGGGAACAGATGCCAGCGCAACCCGCCCACCATAGGAAAAATCGCCAGAGATTTGCCGCCAGCCAGTGATCCAATAGCCACAACCCCGCAGCCATCATCCCCAGCGCCAGCAGCAGCATTTGGCTCATCAGCCGCCGCCGCTCCTTCCGCGTCTGCAATATCTGCCCCGCCAGCCCTTTGCTGACACTCCACAGGTTGATTGTGCGATTGCTCATGGCCAATTCTCCAACCATTCACAGCAATTTTCCAGTCCAATTTTTCAGTCCAAAACTCCCACCCGCGTCAAGTTGACCGTGTTTTTAGGGATTTCCTGCCAATCGTTCTGGAGCTGGCGGAGCCTCAGGGCAGGCCACCGAGCGGCGCGAGAAACTCGACGTACCAAGCAAACAACTTCCAGCCGCCAAACATCCACAGAGCGGCTCCCACTGCCAAACTCGGCCCAAATGGCAGCGGTTTGCCAAAGCCGATCCGCCCGACGAGTGCCGCGAGAAGCGCCACCAAACAGCCGCTGAACAGCGAGAATAACACCCCGGACCAGCCAAAAAACGCCCCAACCATCCCTAGCAAATATCCGTCCCCCGAGCCCATCGCCTCCCGTGGAACGACCGCGCCGCTCGCCGTGCCATCCAACGATTTCATCGCCGCCAGCTGTCGGATCGTGCCGTCGGGCAGTTGGATTTCCATTTCCCGGATCGTCAGCAAGCCGCCGCCAACCGACTCGCCATCCACCCGGATGTCGGTGGCCTCGACCAATAAGCGGTCCGACTTGCGATTGAACATATCCCACCAAGCCACCTCCTCGTCAGCAATGACAAACCACATCGGGTCATCATCCGTCTGTGGTTCGCGCAATGACCAAGCCACCGGTTGCGAGAAGCGCAGGGCCTTTTTTCCGAACGCGAGTTTCCCCAATTCCACCACGATGCCCAAACCGAAAAACCCCGCAGCCCATCCGATGCCACCGCGCAGCAGACCCATTTGCCAAGATGCCCCGCCCCCCGCCAGCACCGGCAACTGCGGCCACATCGCACACGCCACCAAGCCCAAAATTGAGCCCGCAAACGTCAGTTTCACCGGAATGATCATGTGTTCGGCATCGATGAATGCGATGGCAATCAGCAAAGCCGCCAGAGCCCACAGCAAAACCACCACTCCGACGGCCAGTGGCGCGAAGCACTGCCACACTGCGGTGAACACCAGCGCGGTGAGCAGTTCCACCGCAAAATAGCGCAGCGCGATCGACTGCCTGCATGCTTTGCATTTCCCCCCCAGATAGAGCCAGCTCAGCAGCGGCACATTTAACCAAAGCGGGATCGCAGCCTTGCACTGCGGGCAGAACGAGCGCTTCGGGTCATTCACAGAAAGCCCCAGCGGCACGCGATAGATCACAACGTTCAAGAATGAACCGATGCAGGCCCCCAGCGAAAACGCCGGCACCAGCCACAACCAATGATCCAAGGGTGGGTAAATCACGCTTCACCATTCAAGCCGCCCGGCGTCCCATGCCAAGTACAAAATCAGAACTCAGGGTTCGACCTCAAAAGCGCCTCGGGGTCGAGCCAGTCCAATTCCCTTGAAATAGCGGTCAAGCTCATGAGCCGCGCAAGAATACTTGTCGGTTGTACCGGCGTGTCTATGACCGCCGATGACCCTGAATCGCCAATGAACCAGCTGCCTCGACAAGGGGCATCTCATGCACATCGGCGGTCGCAGACACGCCGCTATCAAGACACCTCAGATGTTCAATTCGCTCAGGCGGAGCGCTCGGTGGCAGGTGGCTTGCGAATCTTTGGTGGAGCAGGTGGTTTGTCGGGGATGACTTTTTCAAGGGCTGCGGCGGGGATCCAGCCACGGGTTTTGCTGGCAAAGGCGATGTAGGCCCACTCGCCGCTGAGGTTTACGAGTTCGCAGAGTGAGCCGGGCGGCGCGTCAATGACTTCTGGTGAGCTGCGGGAGGCATCGGCGTGGACAACCATTTTTTCGGCTATGATGACGGCTTGGTTGGCGACAGGCACAAACTCGGCATCGTCGGGATAATAGTGGCAACCCAGCACTCCGAGAGTGACCAGCAGAGGGGCGAGCACAAGGGTGCAAATGGCAGCGATGCGGATGCGTGCGCCGTTGCGGGTGGCGGGAAACACCAGCAAGGCGAGGACACACAGCCACAGGCCAGTCCACACCCCGGCCTGCCACAGGCGGAGAGGCAGTCGAGCCAGGGCGTATTGATAGTCCGGGCGCTGAACGGTGAGGGATCCGCATTTGCGTTCGATGAAGCGGAGGTTTTGACGGGACTCCTCGTGGCCGGGCTCGCGGGCCAGAGCCCGCCGATAGTAAAGTGCGGCGTATCCCGGGGAGCCGAGCCGGTAGCAGGCGTTGCCGATGTTGTAGAGGACGGCCGGTGAGAGCCGGGCGTAATCACCAGCGGCTAGCCAGAGTTTGATGGCGTCCTCGTAG
>CAIQXC010000910.1 GCA_903875675.1 Akkermansiaceae bacterium | reverse complement strand
GGCGCGGGCGCGGATTTTCATCGGGTTCCAGCCCGAGGATGCGGCACGCTTCAGACAGAGTCATACAGGATTGGATAGAAAAGTGGCAGAGGTTGGAGCGCCGAAAATTACCCCAACCGAGTGAAATGAGACAGCCTGACTGACTGCCATGCAAACGATTCGGTGAATTTTACGGTTTGCAGAAGAGAACACCGCTACGAGGTGCCGCTCTATCAATTCTCATACTCAGCCAAATGGTGCATGCCATCCATACGTGCAGGGGTGCTTCGCTGTTATTTGGTGGCAGGCGGCGGAACGTGCTTTGCAACGAACTCGGTCATCAGCTGGCGGGCTGCTTCGTCATGGAAGGCCGGGCCGCCATGTCCTTGCCCCGGATAAATTTTCAACACGCAAGCCACGCCTGCCTTGTTCAAGGCGGCGGCGAATGTTTCGCTTTGCTGCAAGGGGACCAGCGGATCCTTGTCGCCGTGCATGATTAGGATGGGTGCGCTGTCCTTGCTGACCCAGCTGATCGGACTGCCTTTCCTGGCCAATTCGAGGTGTCCGGAGACCGGGCCGCCAAAGAGCTTGGCCACCACGTCGTTCTTGTTATCCGCTTTGATGGTGGACCCCTCCCCCCAATGGAGAAAGTCGGTGGGGCCATACCAATCGATGACACAGGAGACCGCACTGGATTGCTCCAAATTGGCACCCACATCGAACTCCTTGGTCTGACCGGTCACGCCGAGCAGCGCCACGAGATGCCCGCCCGCGCTCTCGCCCCAGACGACGACGCGGGTTTTGTCGATATGGTATTCTGCGGCATGGGCACGCAGGAAGCGAAGTGCGGCTTTGCAGTCTTCGAGCTGGGCTGGGAACACGGCATGCTGGCTGAAGCGATAATTCAGGCTGGCCACCACCCAGCCCTTCTTGACCATTTCCACTGCCGGGCAGTTTTCCTTGCCCCCACCTGTCCACGCTCCGCCATGAATCCAGACGAGCAACGGGGCCTCGGCTGCAGCGTTGGGCGGAAAGAAAAGATCCAGGATTTGGCGTTCGTGGCCCTTGGGAACATAGGGGAGATTTCTGATGAAGGCGGGGACGGCAGGAGCCGGTGTTTCCGCCATGACAGGAGCCGCGCCGAGCCCTAGCAACAGTGCAAGGATGGGGATGGAGGCAAGCCAGCGGCGATACCGGCGATGACGTCCGGCAAGCACCGGTGCCGCAGAAATCCCTGGGTTGAGGGATTTCTGGCACGCGCATTCTTCACTATCAGTTTTGACGGACGTTTTCATGATTGGATATAAGTGAGATCACTCATTCGGACGGCCTCTGGCAATGCCACCTGGCAGCAAAACCACCTGCCGCAATTTTCAAATGGTCATGGCATGGAACCCGCCATCGACGACCATTTCGATGCCTGTGATGAAGGATCCGGCCTTGCTTGAGGCGAGCAACCAGGTGGCCCCGATGAGTTCGGAAGAGTTGCCGAAACGCGAGGCGGGCGTCTGCCGGAGGATATCGAGCACCCGTGATTCATCCAGCACCTTGCGGTTTTGTTCGGCAGGGAAAAACCCCGGCACCAGTGTATTGACGCGAATGTCCTTGTCCGCCCACTCGCGGGCCAAATTGCGGCTCAAATTGTGCACCGCCGCCTTGGACGCGGAATAGGTAAATACCCGCGAAAGCGGATTGAGGCCGCCCATGGACCCGAGATTGATGATGGATGCCGGATGGTTGGCATCTACAAAGTACTCGCCGAACACCTGGCAGGAGCGGAACACGGCGGATAGATTGGTGTCGATGATGCGTTGAAATTCCTCCTCGGTGACGTCCAGAAAGGGTGTGGGCGAGTTGGTGCCAGCGCCGTTGATGAGCACGTCCACTTGGCCGGAGCGGTCCAGCACGGTATCGAGAAGGTGTTCCAGGGACTCGCGTGACGTGACATCCACCGGCACGAAATACCCTTTGCCGCCGTAGCCTTCGATTTCTGCCAGGCGTTTTTCGGCTTTTTCAGGGATGCGGCCGCCGAGGACCACTTCGGCGCCGGCGCGGGCGAGGCCGATGGCCATGGCACCGCAGAGTTCACCGGTTCCGCCGATGACGACGGCGACTTTGCCGGAGAGGTCGAAGAGGTCCTTGAGAAACGCTGCGGTCTGCATGGCTCCATCGTTGTCCCACCCGGCGCGGCTGCCAAGCGCGAAATTCATGCACGAGAAAATCATTGAAATCAGGGTTGTCGCTGGCCCGCAGGTCCTGCACCTTCACCCAGTGAGCGTGCATTTGGAAATCCCCTGGCTGGCCAGCGCGCCACCCGGCCTTCGCTGGCTGGTAGGCGTGTCTGGCGGTGCCGATTCGGTCGCCTTGCTTCACTTGCTCGTTCAAGGCGGCCTGCGCCAACTGGTGGTGTGCCATCTGGATCACCGGCTGCGGGGCCGGGCATCGACCGAAGACGGGCGCTTCGTGCAACGCTTGGCCCGCTCGCTCGGGCTGCCCGTAGAACTGGAAAGGGTGGATGTGGTCCGCCTGGCCCATGAGCGCCGTGAAAGTCTGGAAACTGCAGCCCGCTGCGCCCGCCATGATTGGTTTGCAGTTTGTGCGAAAAAGCACGGCTGCCCGCGGGTCATCCTCGCCCATCACGCGGACGATCAGGCGGAAACCGTCCTATGGAACGTGCTGCGGGGCTCCCATGGCCTCAAAGGCATGCACGCGCTGCAGCCCATCACCACCAGCGGCACATCGTTGGAACTGCACCGCCCATTGCTCAACCTGCACCGCAGCGAGCTGCGTGCCTGGCTGTTAGCCCGCAAGCTCCGCTGGCGCGAGGACGCCAGCAACGGCGAGGCCACCAACGTGCGCAACCGCTTGCGTCTCGAAGCCCTGCCACTGCTTTCCTCCATTGCCGGCAGAGACGCATCGGCGATGTTGGTCCGCGCTGCCACTGCCGCCGCAGAACTGCAGGAAATTTCAGCCTGGGCCCTCGATCAGGCCCATGTCCTTGATCCGCAAGGACGCCTGCATCTGCCCACGCTGCGCTTGCTCCCGCCACCTTTGCAACGGGCCGCGATGGCACGGTTTTTGCAAGAGCATGATGTGCCGGAGATCGGCCGGGACCTGGTCGAACGCGCCATCTGCCTGCTGGACGCGAGCGGCCCGCCTGCCGTGAATCTTCCCGGTGGGGCCAGGCTGCGGCGGCGCCAGGCACGGCTGTTTGTCGAGCCGGCTGCAGCGGATTGACCTTCACTCACCCACCCTCCATCACGGTTCAGTCTTTTTTTGAAATTTCGGCGGATTTTTTAAAATATCCGTGCTTCCAAACTAAAAATCTGAGTCAATGCCCGGGCAGCATGGTGGCACGGCCCTGCGCTCTTTCAAAATCTTTCCCCTATGTCTTCCGCTTCCATTCAGATTCTTCACCCGGAACGCCTGCCGCAATCCGGCGTCCTTGTCATTCCCGGACGGCTTGATTTCTCGCTGCTTCTGCACCTCGCCAAGCTCTTCGATGGGCGCAAGATCACTTGGCTCATCGAAGAACATTCCGCCTATGACCCTGGAACCCGCGGGTTTCTCGAGCAATCCAGCTCCGGTGCCGCGTTCTCCTGCAACGATGCTGCCCCGGCCAGCGCCGGCCGCCAGCTCAGCGGCTACCTCGCTGACGGCGGGGTGATCATCTATGCTCCCGGCCGCGTCAGCTCTCGCAACGGCAGCGCTTGCCACATTCCCTCGTCCCATTTGCGGGTGCTGTGCGCGTTTGGCTTACCGATTTTGCCGATCGCCGTGGACATGCCGCAGACTTCATGCCTGAGCGTCGAAAGGGCCTCCGCTCTGCCCCAAGCAGTCCTGTCCATCGGTGAACCCATCGCCGCCGCCGATGCCAGCATCGCCGCATTTCAGCAAAACCTCTACGAAGCCGCCGAGGAAGCCTTCGCCTCCCGCCCCGCGTTCAAGGGCTCTCTGGCCATGGCTCTGCTCGAGGGCCTCAAAAAACATGGCCATTCTAACAAGATCATCGATGGTGCCGATGATTCGGAAATGTCCTTTGCCAGCGTTCTGGCTGCGGCTATCGCGTTTTCAAAAACCGTGAAACAGGAAACCGACAATGCCCGCGTCGCCATCGTGTTGCCGCCGGGCCGGGCCGGACTCATCGCCAATCTGGCGGTGCTCTTCGCCGGCAAGGTCCCGGTTAACCTCAATTTTACCGCGGGTCATGAGGCGATCAAATCCACCATTCGCCAGGCGGGGGTTGACCGTTTCATCACTACCGACCCCTTTGTACGAAAAATTTCCTCATTTCCGTGGCCGCCAAACCGCGATCTCATTCTCATTGAGCGCGAACTGCCGTTGCTGCGCAGAAAAATCTTCAAGTGGGGCATTCTGTCCAAACTGCTGCCGACCCGTGTGCTGGGGACCTTGCTAGGCCTCAAGCGCAGAAAAGGGGATGATGAGGCGACGTTGCTGTTCACCTCGGGCTCATCGGGCGAACCCAAGGGCGTGGCCCTGAGCCACCGGAATTTCCTCGCCAACATCTGCCAATTCAGCACCCGTATCGAAGTGCCCTTCGGCTCATCCATCCTCGGCTCGCTGCCCTTGTTTCACTCGTTCGGCTGCACCGTCACCCTCTGGTATCCCATCATCGAGGGCATCAATCTGATCACTTATCCCTCCGCCCTCGACGCCAAACGCCACGCCGAACTCATCGCCTTCCATCAAATCAACGTCCTCCTCTCCACCCCCACTTTCCTCCGCGGCTACATGAAGCGCGTCGATCCGGCCCAACTCAGCTCGCTCCAACTGGTAGTCACGGGTGCCGAAAAACTCCCCCGCTCACTGGCCAACGCGTTTCAGGAAAAATTCCACATTCGTCCGCTGGAAGGCTACGGTCTGACGGAAACATCGCCGGCCACCAACTTCAACCTGCCAAATCCCGCTGCGGAACACGAAACCGCCGTCCTGCCCTCCACCCGCGAGGGCTCCGTCGGCCAACTGCTGCCAGGTATTGCGATCCGTCTCACCGATCCAGTCAACGGTCATGTCGTCCCGCTCAACCGGCAAGGGATTATCTGGTTCAGGGGTGCCAACGTCTTCAATGGCTACCTCGCCAACCCGAAACAATCCGCCGAGGTCCTCCAGGACGGCTGGTTCCGCACCGGCGACGTCGGCCGCCTCGATGACGACGGCTTCCTCTTCATCGAGGGACGCATCTCGCGCTTTTCCAAGATCGCCGGCGAAATGGTCCCTCACGAAACCGTGGAAGCCGCCATCAACAAGGTCCTCGGCCTCGACTCCGAAGCCGAACGCAAGATCGCCGTCGTTGGCATCCCCGACCCCATCAAAGGTGAGGCGATCCTTTTGTTGTCCACCATTCCCGGCTCCGCCCAGGAACAGGAATGCATCCACCTCCGCTACAAACTCCTCGACGAAGGAATCTCCTCGCTCTGGTGCCCCAAACAAATCATCTTCGTCCCCGAAATCCCCGTCCTCGCCTCCGGTAAACTCGACCTCAAATCCTGCGAAGCCCTCGCCAAAGCCCAGCGGTGAATCGGTGTTTCGGTG
>CAIQXC010000909.1 GCA_903875675.1 Akkermansiaceae bacterium | reverse complement strand
TGCGGTCGATTGCTTCCTCCTGGAGGGTTTGACTCCTTTGGCGTCATAAGCGATGATCAGCTCTGCTAAGACCCGCATTTTTGGAGTTACCCGGTTCATTTAGAGAAAAAAGGGACATTCGGATTGCCTTCAACATCCTGGAGTGGGCGCTTGCTGAATTCAAGGCTAATGTCGGAACGGCTGCATTTATGCCGGGCATTCAGCCAAAAACGGCTTCTGGGCCCCCGTTCTCCATTCATTGCCAATTGCCTTGTTCACAATTCTGGTCCTGTCAAGGGCTTGAACTCCTAAAGTTGAGGGATGGATGGCCAACCCGCATTGCCGCATCGGATTTGCGCTCGGGGGCTAAGGCATCCAGTGGGTGCCCGCAACTGGTAGCCGGGAAAGCGCGTAAAAGTCCTCGCCGATGAGCTGGAAGACGGTGAAGCGGTGATCATGCTGGATCACCTCGCGGCCATTGACCGTGACCTTGCGCTCCAGAGATCCTTCGTGGCGGCGCTTGTAGTTCGAGTGGGTTTCGTGGCCGTCGATAGCGGCGAGCATCAGGCCATGGCGTGCGGTGAGCCCCTTGTTGCGCCGCAGCTTGTGCATGACGTCGCCAAGGCCTCTTTACTGGTTCATGGCCATAACCAACGCGATGGCCTCAGTAATGGCTTTGGGGGATGCCGGTTTCGTCAAATGGGTGGCGAAACCAGCCTCACGGCTTCGCTGAAGGTCATCGTCCATTCCATAGCCGCTCAGCGCGATGCCGGGAAACCTGTGCCCGCGCTCGCCTAACTTTCGCATGAGTTCATGGCCGTTGCCGTCTGGCAGTCCCAGATCGCTCACGATAAGATCGAATGGCTTTTGTTCGGCCAGTTTCAATGCTGTGGCCACGTTGCTGGCCGTCTCGACAATGTGACCTTCGGTGACAAGCACCATCTTTGTTAGTTGCGCGGTGACGGCGTGGTCCTCAACGAGCAAAACCCTCAAGGGCCGGATGGTTTGTTGCGAAGGTGGGATAGTCGCGGGAGCCTCGGGTGACGGACTTTCGGCAAGCGGCCTAGCGGGTGCAGCGAGCGGAAGGCTGACGCGAAAGGTGGCTCCTTTATCACGGCCCGCGCTTTGCGCTTCGATCACCCCCCCGTGCATTTCAACCATCGCCTTGCAAATTGCCAAGCCCAAGCCCAAGCCGCCGAACTGCCGTGAGACAGAGCTTTCCACTTGCTCGAAGGCGATAAATATACGGGACAAGTTCTCTTCCTCTATTCCAATTCCACTGTCGTTAACCTCCGCCACCACATAGTGCTCATTGGCATGACATCGGATTCCCACACATCCGCCGGTTGGCGTGAACTTGATGGCGTTATTCAAAAGATTCCAGAACACCTGTTGCAGACGGGACACGTCACACTCGATCCAACAGGATCCTGCGGCACCTATATCAACCTCCATGTTCAGACGATGTTCCTCCAGATCAGCCTTGCAGACGCCAACTGCCAGTTGGATGACGGTGTCGAGTTGCACCCGTTGTTTGTTCAACTCGATCTTCCCCCGAGAGATCCGCGTCACGTCCAAAAGGTCGTCAATGAGCAGCGTCTCCAAGTCCACGTTGCGGCGGACCATTTCTAGCAACTCACGCACCTTCGGTTCAAGGTCAGTCCGGTTCAGGAGTATCGAAATCCCCAACACCAATGGCGTCAAAGGGGTCCGTAGTTCGTGACTGAGCACGGCCAGAAAGTTGTCCTTGGCTCGGTTGGCGTGCTCGGTGGCGGCACGTGCCTCGATGTGTTGCATCGCCAGTGAAGTAATGGATGCCAGATGCGAAAGCAGCAGCTCATCCTCCTCCGTAAAGTCGCCTCCACCATTCTTGTCGCTGACCACGACCGCGCCGATCGGCTGGCTCCGGGCATTCACGAGTCTCGCTCCTAGCAGTCCGTGCATTGGACCGAGGTTCGCAGACAAGCCCCGCAGGGCCGGTTGCGCCCGCAATTCCGGATCGGTCAGGCGGATCGAAGCGTTGCGATAGAGTTGTTGCAGGCAGGCCGAGCCCGTCCCGATCTTGAAAAGTTGCCCAGGT
>CAIQXC010000908.1 GCA_903875675.1 Akkermansiaceae bacterium | reverse complement strand
GGACATGATTGGAAGGGGTATGTATGTTAAAAAAGTCGGCCATTGAGCATCAGGAAATGCTCGACGATGGGTCCAAGCGCCAGAGCGGGCAGGAAATTCAAAGCGCCGACGAGAAGCACTGTTCCCAACAGCAAAATGGTGAAGGTGGCACCGGCCACCCGAAAGGTGCCTGCGCCGGGTGGCGCAATGTTCTTTTTCACCAGAGATCCGGCAAGCGCCATGATCGGGATAATCATCAGGAAACGGCCGATGAGCATGGCCAAACCGAGTGTGATATTGTAATGCGGGTCGCCATCTGTCGGAGTTGCTGTTAGGCCGGCGAAGGCACTGCCGTTGTTACCAGTGCACGAGCTGTAGGCGTAAAGAATCTCACTGAACCCGTGAGGCCCGGTGTTGTTGAGGCCAGCCTGGCCCCAGCGGCTCACTGCGGCCCAGGCCGAGAAGCCCAGGATACTGGCGGTGAGAACCAGCAGGGCGAGCATCGCCATTTTCACGTCAAAAGCCTGGATCTTTTTGCCGAGGTATTCCGGGGTTCGGCCGACCATCAAGCCAGCGATGAACACCGCGAGCACCACGAACACCAGCATGCCGTATAACCCTGCGCCGACACCACCGATGACCACCTCACCCAACTCGATCATGAACAGCGGCACCAGTCCGCCGATGGGCGTGAATGAATCATGCATTGAGTTAACTGCGCCGCAGGATGCCGCCGTGGTGACGGTGGCGAAGAGGGAGGAATCGAAGATACCAAAGCGCAGTTCCTTGCCTTCCATATTGCCGTCGCATGCGGCGACGCCCATGGCCTGATGAATGGGATTGCCCTGCGCTTCAGCCCACCAACATGTCACAACTCCACCGACGAAGAGGATCATCATCACCGCCCATACCGACCAGCCGTGGGCCTGGTTCTTGGTGGTTTTGCCAAGATACCACGTCAGTCCGCTGCCGATGGCAAAGATCGAAAGCATCTGCATGAAGTTGGATAGGGGCGTGGGATTCTCGAACGGATGAGCGGCATTGGCGTTGGTGAAACCGCCCCCATTCGTGCCTAACATCTTGATCGCGACCTGTGACGCCATCGGCCCCTGAGGGATGGTTTGGTCAGTGATGGTTTGTGGCTCAGTGCTCGGTTTGCCGGCGGCATCAAGAGTGCCTGCGGGTAGCGTGATCGCCTCGGCGAGTTTTGCCGTTTCATAAGGCTTGAAGTTCTGAATCATTCCTTGGGACACGAGGAATACCGCGAACACCAGGCAGATTGGCAGCAGAAGATAGTAGGTTGAGCGGATCATATCGACCCAGAAATTTCCCACTGTGGCCGCCGATTGCCTGGCGATACCACGGACCAGAGCGGCGGCGATGGAGATACCGACGGCGGCGGAGGTGAAGTTATGGATGGTCAGCGCCACCATCTGTGAGAAATAGGACATGGTGCTTTCGCCCGGATAACTCTGCCAATTGGTGTTGGTGGAGAAACTCACTGCCGTATTGAAGGCCAGAGCCGGACTCAGCGGTGGCAACCCTTGTGGGTTGAGCGGCAACAGATGTTGCAGACGAAGGATCACGTAGGTAAAGAGCACACCCACCGCACTAAACCATAACATCGCAAAGGTATATGCCTTCCAACCATGCTCTTTGGCGGGATCCACACCCATCAGACGATAGGTGAATTTCTCAAGCGGTCGAAGAACCGGATCAAGCCATGTCTTGCCGTCAGGATTCAGCACCTCGGTCAGATAGATGCCGATCGGTTTTGTGAGAGATGCGAGGAGGCCAATGAATAGCCCAAGTTGTAACCAGTCGTTGATGTGCATGATCGTCGTTTAGAATTTTTCGGGGTGAAGCATCGCCACCACAAGGTAGCCGATGAGCAGGATGGCGATGAAGCCGATGATATAGGTTTCCATGGTTGTTGTAGGTTAGAGAGAGTCGCAGAAGCGGGTGTAAACTGCGCTGAGGGAGAAAAATGCCAGAGTCACGGCGATGAGGATGAGGTCGGTCATGGGAGGGGGGCTTGCCTCCAAGGTGCCACAAGCAGCCCGAACTCAAAGTAAAAGACCATACCGCAAGCGTTAAAAATTCGTAAAAAGGCACCGGGCGGATGCCGATGGTGCCACAGCGGCATGGGTTGGGCCTCTTGATTAATCCGGCCCAGCTCATCGGCGGGCAATTGGAACGGATGATGAATCGTCACCGACAAGACGGCGCTGCTCGACGGGTATCATTCCCGGAAGAATTCACGCAGCCACGATCCTATCGCAGCGGCGAGCCGTCTCACAGTTCTGAGAACTCGCAAAAAATGATCAATCCCCCGGCGGCTGCACCAGCGACCGAGTCGGCAGGAACAGCCGCCGCGAATCCGGGGTGATCCGTCGAAATCCGAATTTTTCGTAGAATCCGATAAGCTCAACGGTCGCAGCATCCACCACCATCCCGATTCTGCCCGTGCCGGCGAGCGAGTCGGATGAGATGCGGCGTGCCAATGCGAGCAACCGGGTCCCAAGGCCGACACCCTGTATGGACTTTGCGACGCCCATGCGGCCAAGCAGCACGGCACCCACCGGATTTCGCGGAAGGCCCTTTGGCACATGCGGCCAACCTGCCGCCTCAACCATGCAGGGAGTGAGCGAGAAATACCCGAGGATCGGCTTTGGCGGCGCGGCGTCTGGATTTACCAATACCCACGTGAGGCTCACGCCCTTGTCGGTGTGTCCTCGGGCCGTCTCCTTCAGATACAAGTCGATGGCATCAAGCCCGGAATGAAATCCCTTCCGGTCGTGCGTCGCGTCCAGCAATTCAAGAGCGAATGACGACATCGGCGGCGAGGGCAGCGGCTTTGCGGGCTGCTGCGTTCGGTTTAGGCGGATTGGCCAGAAGCTTGAGAATAGCTTTGGTTTCATCCTCGTCGAGTTGCCAGCGGGTCTCGTCAGCGACGACCCGTTCGGCAGCGGCCCTGGCAGCGTCAAGAATGAAACCCGTAACGGTCAGACCGCGCAGGGCGGACGCCTTTTCCAGCAAGGCAGCGGTGGATGCCGGAAAGCGAGGACTGATCCGGACGGGTTCTTCTACCGTTCGTGGTCGGCCGCGTCGGCCTTTGTGCTTCGGTGGACTTTCTTTCATGCGAGACAGGTTAGCGCAGAAATCGACGCATGCAATCTTTTTCGGTGCGAATTTAACACCGAAGATGCGAATAACATGGCGATGCGAAACGCAGCTGCCGCTGCTTCGCTTTGCCAGATCGAGAACTAGCCCGCCAGAAAATTCGTCATGAAATGAGACCGAAATGAGACCGAAATGAGACCGAAATGAGACCGAAATGAGACCGAAATGAGACCGAAATGAGACCGAAATGAGACCGAAATGAGACCGAAATGAGACCG
>CAIQXC010000907.1 GCA_903875675.1 Akkermansiaceae bacterium | reverse complement strand
GCCCCCAGCTCTGCCAAACCGTCGAAAATTACTACCAAGCCCAACAACTGTGGGGCATCCCGACCGAGCGCGACGCTTTGGATTTCACCCAAATTGTTGATTTGGATATCTCCACCGTCAAACCCTGCATCGCTGGACCCAAACGCCCTCAGGACCGCATCGAAGTCGAGGCGCTCAAGGCCACTTGGGCCAAGCTGCTCAGCGCCCCGGCTCCCAATGGCTACAACAAGCAAACCGCGCCCGGCTCGAGCGAACCCCTCGACCTGCCGCCCACCCTCGATTCCATCCCCGACGAAGCCGCCAACCTCGGTCATTCCTTTGGTGCCGAGGTCGGCGTGATCACCCAACCGAACGAGGACCTTTCCTATCCGTTGTGGGAAGTTTCCGTCGATAGCAAGGGCGGCGTGACCGACACGATTTCCCATGGCTCGGTGCTGATCGCCGCCATCACCAGTTGCACGAACACCTCCAACCCCAGCGTGATGCTCGCCGCCGGCTTGCTGGCGAAAAAGGCCAATGCCCGCGGCCTCACCGTCAAGCCAGCCGTGAAAACGTCCCTCGGGCCCGGCTCGCGTGTCGTCACGGATTACCTCAACAAGACCGGCCTCCAAGCCGAACTCGACAAGCTCGGCTTCCAAACCGTCGGCTACGGCTGCACCACCTGCATCGGCAACTCCGGCCCGCTGGACCCGGGCATCGAGGACGTCGTCAAAGCCGAAGATATCATCGCCGCCTCGGTGCTTTCCGGCAACCGCAACTTCGAGGCCCGCGTCCACCAGTCGATCAAGGCGAATTTCCTCATGTCCCCTCCACTGGTCGTCGCCTTCGCCATCGCCGGCACCGTCGATATCGATATGGCCAGCGAGCCGCTGGGCTACGGCAGTGACGGCCACCCGGTCTTCCTGGCAGACATTTGGCCGAGCGCTGCGGAAGTCCAAGCCGCCATGGACGCCTCACTCAAACCCGAGGTTTTCCAACAACTTTACACCGGTTTCGCCGACCAAAACCCCAAGTGGAACTCCATCCGCTCGTCAACCGGTAACGTCTATCAATGGGACCGGCTCTCCACCTACATCCAGGAACCCCCGTTCTTCGATGGCTTCTCCCCCACTCCCCGCGATATCGTCGAGATCCACGGTGCCCGCCCGCTGGGCATCTTCGGCGACTCAGTGACCACCGACCACATTTCCCCCGCCGGAGCCATCAAAAAGGACAGCCCCGCCGGACGCCACCTCACGGAAAAGGGTGTCGCAGTTGCCGACTTCAACTCGTATGGCTCGCGCCGCGGAAATGACCGCATCATGACCCGTGGCACCTTTGCCAACGTCCGCATCAAAAACCTCATGGTCCCCGGCACCGAGGGCGGCGTCACCCAAATCAACGGGGAAACCCAGGCGATTTACGACGCCGCCGCCACCTATCAGGCGGTCGGCACCCCCACCATCATCATCGGCGGTGAGGACTACGGCATGGGCAGCAGCCGCGACTGGGCTGCAAAGGGCACCAGCCTGTTAGGCGTGAAGGCGGTCATCACCAAGTCCTTCGAGCGCATCCACCGCTCCAACCTTGTCGGCATGGGCGTGCTCCCCTGCAACTTCGTCAACAAGGCCGATTATGACAAGGTCAAGGGCCTCGCCGATGCCTCGTTTGATCTCATCGGCCTCTCTAACGATCTCAAGCCCGGCCAGCACGCCACCCTCCGCGTTCATCCAAGCGGCGACTCACCCGCGTTCGACGTCCCGCTCATTGTGCGCATCGACACCCCCGTGGAAATCGACTACTACCGCGCCGCTGGCATCCTGCCTTACGTGTTAGCACAAATCCTGGCTTGACCCTGAAAACCATTAAAACCACCTCGATTTTCTGACAAATGAGCGAGCCGATTCCGAGTTGATGACGCTCGTAAAGCCCGTTGTGGCTAGATTCCTTGTAAAGCCGCATTTGGGGTGAATGAGTTAAGTTCCTGAACCGGAGCCGTGCCAGACTGATTTCGACGTGTGCTCAGTCGAAGTCGTTCGACTGAGTTCACGCCGAAGTACTCTTCGCATTTCGCATGGTCTGGGGTATGCCTCGCTAGAAATCTGTCGGTTGTAGCGGCGTGTCTATGACCGCCGATGACCCTGAATCGCCAATGAACTCGCCACCTCGACAAGGGACACCTCATTGGCTATCGGCGGTCACAGACACGCCGCTACAAGACACCTCATTGGCAGCAATGAACCATGGGCAATTGAAAGATCATAACCACTTACAAGGTAAGACCATCCAACGTATCACCAGCCTCGCCCACCTGCCATGCTTCCCTATTCCTCACGCGAACCGATCCGCAGCCTGGCCGCCCTGCTGGCCACCGTCGCGATGCTCTCCTGCGTCCCAAACGCTCCAGCCGCCGATCTCACCCGCCTGCGCTGCGAATACCGCGAAAACCCACTTGGCATCGACGCCACAAACCCCCGCCTTTCTTGGGTCATTGCCCAACTAAATTCTGATATCTCCAATCCAAAATCCAAAATCCAAAATCCAAAATCTGACACCCTCCGCGGCCTGAGGCAGACTGCCTATCAGGTGCTGGTGGCTTCAACCCAACAACTTCTCGCTCAAGACCAAGGCGACCTTTGGGACAGCGGCAAGGTGACCTCCGACCAGAGCATCCAAGTGGAATACGCGGGTAAGCCGCTGGATTCGAGCCGGATTTGCCACTGGAAAGTCCGAGTGTGGCTAACCAACGACAAGACCGATAACTCAACTATCAACCAACCAACGGCATGGAGCCCCCCCGCAGGTTGGTCGATGGGCTTGCTCAAGCCCGGGGACTGGCAAGCCAAGTGGGTTAGGGCGGGTGGTGATACATCTCCCTGGCTGCGCAAGGAGTTCACTCTAACATCTGTTCCAGATAGAGCGTTGGCCTTTGTGAACGTCAAGGGATATGGCGAATTGTATATCAACGGCAACAAGGTCGGCAACGATGTGCTGGCCCCGGCGGTGGCGGTTTACCGCAAGAGAACGCTATACACCACTTATGACGTCACCAAGTACCTGCACCCCGGCAACAATTGTGTCGGCCTCTGGATGGGTCTCGGCCTCTGCTACACCAAAAAGGATCAGGACTTCACCCCCATCGCCCGGGTGCAACTCGACGTGACGCTCGGTGCCCAACACCTCGTCATCGGCACCGACCCCACGTGGACATGGATGAACAGCTCTCATAGCGAATTCGGCTGGGGCTGGTGCGGCAACGGTCGCGAACACATCGACGCCCGCCGCTTCATCCCAGGCTGGTGCGAGCCAGGATGCTCGTCCGGCGAGTGGAAACCCGTCGAGGAATTCACCGAGCCCAGCGGCGTGGCCACCGCTCAGTCGTGCCCACCTAACCGCATCACCAAGCATATCCCTCTAAAATCCTGCACCGCCATCAATCCCACTACCTATGAACTGGATTTCGGCACCAACCTCAATGGCTGGTTCACCCTCAAGCTCCCCCAAATGGAGGCGGACCACACGGTGACCATCCGCTTTGCCGACAAGCGGCTGAAGTCTGCCGACAAGGAAGTCACACCAGACAAAACCTATGAACTCCCCCCCGGCACCTGGAAAACCCAAACAACTGATGGACCCCTGGCATACACCACCTACAATCAGGAAGCCAAATTCACCTCGGCTGGTAAACCTAACGAAATGTTCTGCCCGAAGTTCAACTACTTCAGCTTCCGTTACGCCATCGTCGAAGGTCTGCCCGCCAAACCGGCTCCCGGCGACGCCGAGGCCATGATGATCGAATCAGATCTTGATCCCGTCGGCACCTTCAGTTGCTCTAACGCACTCTTCAACCGCATCCTCGAGGTGAATCTGTGGACGCTCCGCTGCCTCAACCTCGGCGGTTACATGGTCGATTGCCCACACCGGGAACGCATGGGCTATGGCGGCGATGGCCAAACGTCTATCGACACCCAAATCATGAACCTCGACGCCTCTGCCTTCTACACCAAGTGGGTGACCGATTGGCTCGACGAACAGGACCCACTCACCGGCAAGTCCGTCCAATACGCTCCCACCGGTGCCACCCCGGACGGCAAACCCGATCCTTGCTGCTGGCTGTTGTGGGGCGGTATGATCGATGTCCTGCCTTGGAAAACCTACCTCTACTATGGCGATCGTCGATTGCTGGAACGGGCCTATGACCCGATGGTCCGATATCCCACCGTGTTCATCGATGGCTGTTTCCCTGACAAGAAAAACCCACTCCAACCTAGCAATTGCGACACCGGCAGCGATTGGGTGGCTCCCGGCATCGGCATGCAGGCACCTCCGGGCAATGGCATCTTCGTCAACTGCTACCGGGTCTATCTGATGGACCTGCTCGCCAAAACGGCCGACGCGCTAGGCAAAACCGATGATGCAACAAAATTTCGCGCCAGAATCAAGCAACTCAATTCGCTCATCCACACCACTTACTACCGGGAGAATGACAAGATGTATGATAGCGGCCGAGAGGTGGATCTGGCGCTTCCCTTGGCTCTGGGGGTAGTCCCCGATGGCCTGCGAGACGGCGTCCAAAAATCCCTCGAAAACGCCATCTTGGTAAAAAACAAGGGGCATCTGGACACCGGCATGCTAGGCACCCATTTCCTGTTCCAATCCTTGCGGGAAACCGGTCGCAATGATCTGGCCTACACCATGGCCAACCAACAAACGTATCCGAGTTGGGGTTACACGTTGGCGCAGGGAGCCACCACTTTCGGCGAGCAGTGGGACGGCTATTGGTCACAGATCCACGCCTGCTTCCTCAACCCCGGTGGCTGGTTCTATCAGGGGTTAGCCGGTATCCTGCCCGATGAAGCCGGCCCCGGCTTTAAGAAAATCATCATCAAGCCGGCCTTCGTAGGCGACCTAACATGGGTCAAATGCGCTTATGAGTCAGTCCACGGCTGCATCGTCAGCAATTGGAAGCGCGATGGCAGCGAACTGACCATGGACGTCACCATTCCCCCTAACACCACAGCGCTGGTCTATGTGCCTGCCGAGGATGAAGCCGGTGTGACCGAGTCCGGAAAACCCGCATCGAAGGCCGACGACGTGAAGTTCCTACGCATGGAAAGCAGTGCCGCCGTGTACGCCGTGGGGGCCGGCACCTATCAGTTCCAATCAACACTCAAACCATCGGAATGAAACTAACACAGAAATTCCAATTGCATGGCCGTGCGATTCGCCGCGTTGCCGCGTGCCTGATGACCACTGCCGGGCTGGCTGTGGCGCAGGATACTCTGAGAGAGAAATTTGTCGCTCCGCCTGACGAGGCCAAGCCGCGGGTGTACTGGTGGTGGCTCAACAATCTGGTTAGCCAGCAAGGCATCACCCGCGACCTTGAGGAGTTCAAAGCCAAAGGCATTGGTGGCGTGCTGCTCTTCAACGCCGGCGCTCCTGCCGGAGAAATGCCCAGCGGCCCCGATTTCATGAGCCCCGCCTGGCGAGAACTGGTAAAACATGCCCTGCGAGAGGCCGATCGCCTGGGAATCGAAGTGAGTATCAACCTATGCAGCGGCTGGGATGCAGGCGGGCCGTGGATTACCGACGAGACCGCCAGCCACCAATACATTCAGGCCGAACTATCACTCAAAGGACCGCAGAAATTCGCTGGCAAGCTCCCGCTTCCGCCCGGTAGCGCCAAAGCCTACCGCGACGTCGCTGTGCAGGCATTCCGCAGTCCTAACGGCGACACCGCAGCACACATCCTTTTGCCTAAGGTGACGGCTAGCAGCTCGCAAAAGAATTTTTCTGCCGACAAGGCGGTTGACGGTGACCCCGAATCCATGTGGGTATCCGACGGCTGGAAGGCAGCCGATGCGCCGACACCGCAGCACCCCGAGTGGCTGCAGTTGGAGTACCCGGCACCAGTCACAACCGAAACACTGTGGATCACCCCGCGCAGTCCGTATGGACCGAGCGCCGTGGATATCCAAACCTCGGATGACGGCAAGACATTCACCACCATCAAGCAAGTGAGTCTGAAGCGCGATGGCGACCAACTGATCCAACTGCCCATCACACACTCCCGCATCTTCCGCATTCTAGTTACCGGAACATTTGCCGTCGAAAATTGCCAGATAGCCGAAGTCGGGCTGCAAAAACCGCTTCGCCCCACCAAAAATAGCCTCCTGGCCATCAAAGCCGCTCGCGCTTCGGCCTTCGATATGGGTTCAATTCGAGCCGCCGTTGATGCACCACTTGGTACCTCGCCCTTTGATCCAAAAATCCCGGCCATCGATCCAGCAATGATCGTGGACGTGACCGCTTGCTTGCAACCCGATGGATCCTTCATCTGGGACGTGCCCGCTGGCGAGTGGACGATCGTGCGAACCGGTTACACAACGACTGGTCGTTCGGTTAGTTGCAACACCAAAGGTGGCGAAGGCCCAGAGATGGACTGGCTCGATGCCAGCGCAATGGACCTGCACTTCAAGTCCATGGCTGGCATTTTGCTGGACGACTCCGCCCCCTTGGTTGGCAAGTCTCTCAAGTACTTGCACGACGACAGCTGGGAAGTCGGACTACCAAACTGGACAAGCAACTTTCTAGCAGAGTTTAAGAAATACCGTGGCTACGACGCCCGGCCCTATCTTCCGGCGTTGGCTGGCCACACCGTCGGCAGTTCGGAGGTGTCCGACAGATTCCTCTACGACATGCGGAAAACCGTCGCCGATTGCCTCGCCGAAAATCACTACGCGCATTTTGCCGAACTGGCACACGCCCGAGGCGTCTCTATCCATCCCGAGTCCGGCGGCCCCTGCTGCCCTGAGGTCGTGCCCATGGATGCCTTGAAAAACCTCGGACGTGGCGATATCCCCATGGGCGAGTTCTGGCAATCCGAGCACTGGCACGAAGGAACTAACCAAAACACCAACGGCAAACAAACCGCCACCGCAGCCCATATCTACGGCAAACGCTGGGTCATGGCCGAAGCATTCACCAGCATCGGCCCGCATTGGCAAGAAGGCCCGGCAGAACTCAAGCCCACGGCCGACATCGCCTTCTGCGAAGGCATCAACCGTTTCACCCATCACACCGCGACGAGCAGCCGTCCCGAGGATGGCAAGCCCGGCTACGAGTATTTCGCCGGAACCCACTTCAATCCTAACATCACTTGGTGGAATCAAGCAGGGGCTTGGACATCCTATATATCACGTTGCCAGTGGCTGCTTTCGCAGGGTTTGTTCGTGGCCGACGTCTGCTACTACAACGGTGACTGGGCCCCCAACCTGGTCGAGCCCAAGCACCTCGATCCCGGATTGGGCAAAGGCTACGACTACGACGTCTGCAACGCCGAAGTGCTGCTGACGCGGATGAGCGTCAAGGACGGCCGCATCGTGCTGCCGGACGGCATGAGCTACCAGGCGCTCGCATTGCCTGAGCGGCGATTTATGCCGGTGGAAGTTCTCAAAAAAATCAAGCAACTCGTCGAGGACGGTGCCACCGTGGTGGGTCCGCGGCCCGAAAAGGATCCCGGACTAAACAACTACCCTCGAAACGACGAACTTGTAAAATCGCTGGCAACAGATGTATGGGGCGACTGCGACGGAAAATCAGTTACGCAGCGCAGCGTCGGCAAGGGCCACATCGTCTGGGGAAAAACCCTGCGTGACGTCCTAACTGACAGAAATATCGCGCCGGATTTCGAATACGTCGGCAAGGACAAGGACGCATTTCTTGATTTCATCCATCGTCGAGACAGCGATGCTGAGATCTACTTTGTAGCTAACCGTCTGAACCGTGAGGAAACCGCCAACTGCACGTTCAGAGTCGCAGGAAAGCAACCGGAGTTGTGGGATCCAGTCAGCGGATCGATGCACAAAGCCATGGCCTATTCCCAGGCTAACGGCTGCACGACCGTGCCACTGGATCTCGCACCCCACGGCTCAATCTTCGTAATCTTCCGCGAGCCCATCCCCCAAGACCGCCAGGGTTCAGCAACCGGCAACAGTCCGAGGTGGTCGGAACCGTTCGGGCTCAACGGCGGCTGGACGGTCAAGTTTGATCCTGCATGGGGCGGGCCCGAATCAACTCGCTTCGAGAAACTCTGCGACTGGTCAAAATCTGAACAAGACGGCATCCGCTATTACTCGGGCACTGCCAGTTACCGTTACGAGCCATTCAACATGCCTGAGTCCTTATTCATTCCTCCGCAACCTGCGATCTATCTGGATCTGGGAGACGTGAAGAACCTGGCCGAGGTCACACTCAACGGGAAATATCTGGGCGTGCTCTGGGCACGACCCTTCCGCGTTGATATCACCACCGCAGTCAAGCCCAAGGACAATCTGCTGGAAGTTCGTGTCACCAACCTCTGGCCCAACCGCCTGATCGGCGATGCCTCTCTGCCACCTGAGAAGCGCCTAACGCACACCAACGTGAAGAGCTTCAAGAAGACAGACGCACTCCTTCCCTCCGGCCTGCTCGGCCCGGTGCGGATGATGAAGGCCGATTGAATTCTCGACAATCAGCGAAGGATAGAAACTACAACTATGAAACTAACACAATTGGTGAACCCAACAATCATTCTAGCGCTTGCCGGGAATCTCGCGCTTGCCGAACCACAGCCACCAGCAAACCGCGCCACGGTCTATCCTGATGGCCGGCCGTCGGCGACTTTGCGCATGGATGCGAAGGATCAGGGAGTCGTGCTCAAACACGGTGACGGGCCGGGACAATGCGACATCCTGGGTGCCCGCGAGGCATTGATCTTCGAGGAAAAGGGGGTCTATCATCTTTTCTATGACGGTGCCGGGACTAAAGGGTGGCTGGCGTGCCTCGCCACCAGCAAGGACCTCAAAACATGGGAAAAGAAGGGCCCCATTCTTGATCTCGGCAAGCCGGGCGAGGCGGACTCTGCCGCGGCGTCCTCCCCATGGGTCTATTTCGATGGCAAAGAGTGGCATATGTTCTATCTGGGAACACCAAATGTGACTCCTCCTCCTGATTTGATCCCCTCATTTCCGTATCTAACGCTCAAGGCAAAGAGCCAGTCCTTGGCAGGGCCGTGGGTAAAACAGCCGGACGTGATCCCATTCCGGACACAGCCAGGCACCTACTATTCGGACACAGCCAGCCCGGGACACATTGTGAAGCAAGGCAACGAATACCTGATGTTTTTCAGCGCATCCATGAAACGAACGCTCGGCATTGCCCGCACCAAGAATCTGAACGGCCCGTGGGTGATCGATCCCAAGCCAATTGTTCCACCGGAGGAGCAGATCGAGAATTCCTCGATGTATTTCGAACCATCTAGCAACACATGGTTCCTATTTACCAACCACATCGGTTTGGACGGCGGAGAATACACCGACGCCGTCTGGGTCTATTGGTCAAAGGACTTGAATTCATGGGATGCAAAGAACAAAGCTGTCGTTCTCGATGCTAAGAACTGCGCCTGGAGTCGGAAATGCATCGGTATGCCGTCAGTCATCAAGGTCGGTAAACGCTTGGCCATCTTCTACGATGGACCCGGCGCTGACAGCACGGATCACATGCGCCGCGACGTCGGCCTGGCTTGGCTGGACCTGCCGCTAACACCGCCGACCGACGCTGTCAGAAAATAGTTAGAATTCCACAAGGGTACATACACATGAAGAAGATATTTCCACTCGTAGCAGGCACGTTGCTTGCAGGCTTCACGCCGTGGGCCAACGCCCAATCTCCTGAGAATATCCCTCTCAAACCCGAGGTGGTTGCAAAGCTCGGGCAACATGGGGTGGACAGGATTGCGTTTGTCAAGCGTTACACATACAATTCCAACCACTATTACACCGAGTACGTCAACGGCAGCTGGACGCCTGGCGGCAACCTCTGCATCCTCGATCTCAAATCAGGCAGCGTCCGCGAGATCGCACCCGAACTGAAAGGCGGCGTGTTCGAACGCTTTGACGTGTCGTTTGACGCAAAACGCATGGTCTTCGCATGGAAGGCCGGTCCAAACCTGGG
>CAIQXC010000906.1 GCA_903875675.1 Akkermansiaceae bacterium | reverse complement strand
TGCTAGGCGGTTATCGAATCGGAAAAGCGGCGCTCGATCAGGAGGTGTCGCGCAAGGACCCACTCATCGACCAGCAGATGGTGCGGATGGGCACCGCTAACAAAATCCTCCTGGACGCCATCAAGATCTGTGCCAGGAACCTGTTCTACTAGGCGCTCGCCCCGTTCAAAAAACTCTATGACAACAACCGCGACGACCCTGTGCGCTTCCGCGAGTTGACCCGCATTGACGGGGTTCTGCGGCCCGGCGCGGCGGGCATGGAAGTCCATCTCGTGTCACACATGCACCTGGCTCCCAAAATGCGCGGCGTCATTTCCGGCATCCGTCACACCTCCCCAAAACCGACGTCCTCCAACAGAATCTGGTTTTTCACTGCGGCGTTGGCCAGCACGTCGCAGCGTTCATTTTCGGGATGGCCGGCGTGACCTTTCACCCAGTGCCAGCGGATCGTGTGTGGTTTGATGGCGGCTAACAGCAGCAACCACAGGTCGCGGTTTTTCACCGGTTGTTTGGCGGCTGTCTGCCAACCTCGGCGTTGCCAGCCGGCCAGCCATTTTTTGTCGAGGGCGTCGATGAGGTACTTGGAATCCGAGTAGAGATCGACCTCGCAGGGTTCGCGGAGCAATTCCAGCGCGGCAATGGCCCCGCGCAATTCCATGCGGTTGTTAGTCGTGAGGCGGTAGCCTGCGGCGAGTTCCTTGCGGTGGGCACCGCAAACCAGCACCACCCCGTAGCCGCCGGGGCCTGGATTGCCCTTGCAGCCGCCATCTGTGTAAATCACCACGCGTTTCATCGGGCGGCAACGTGGCCTAATGAGCGACATTTGCCAAGTCCCGCTTGCAGGGATTTAGCCATGCACAACGGGCAGCGCTGGAGGCAACGCTGGGAGCTGTGCAGATTTTTTCGAACCAAACACACGCGACACGAGCACAAAGAAGAACGGAATGAAAATCAGGTCGATGAAGGTGGCCGAAAGCAAGCCGCCGGTCACCGCCGTGCCGATGGCGTTCTGGGCGGCCGCACCCGCTCCGTGGGTCAGTGCCAGTGGCAGGGTGCCGAAGAAAAACGCCAGTGAGGTCATGATCACCGGTCGCAAGCGGATGCGCACTGCGGTGAGCGTGGCATCCACCAAATTGTGGCCCTGATGCATCTGCTGCTTGATGAACTGAATGATCAGGATGGCGTTCTTGGTAGATAGGCCAACAGTTGTTAGGAGTCCGATTTGCAGATAGACGTCATTGGGGAACATGCGCAATTTGACGGCAGCCACCGCGCCTAACAATCCAAGGGGTAGCATCAGCAGGTTGACAAACGGGATGGTCCAACTTTCATACAAAGCCGCCACTGCGAGGAACACCACCAACAGCGAGATGGCATACAGGGTCGGGGCTTGGGCACCGGCATGTTTCTCCTCGTAGGAAAGGCCGGTCCACTCATAACCGATGCCAGGCGGCAACATAGTCGCCAATTTTTCCATTTCAGCCATGGCTTCGCCGGTGCTGACGCCCGGTGCTGCCTGGCCTAGCAGTTCGACGGCGGGAATGCCGTTGTAACGCTCCAGGCGGGGCGAGCCATACTGCCAGTGGGCGCTGGAGAAGGCGGAGAAGGGCACCATCTGGCCGCTCTTGTTATTGACGAACCAACTATTGATGTCCTCCGGCAACATCCGGTAACGGGCATCCGACTGCAGGAAGACCTTTTTGACCCGGCCGTTCTGAATGAAATCGTTGACGTAGGAGCTGCCCCAAGCGGTGGCAAGGACGTCGTTGACCTGCGACAGGGATACACCCAAGGCACCGGCCCGCACATCGTCGATGTCGAGGTTGAACTGCGGCGAATCGTCCTGGCCGTTAGGTCGTACCCAAGCGATGAGTTTGGGGCTTTGCATGGCCATGCCTAGCAATTGGTTGCGAGCCTCCATGAGTTTTTCATGTCCGAGGGCCCCTCGGTCCTGGAGTTGGAAGTCGAAGCCGCTGGCCACCCCCAATTCGAGCACCGCTGGAGGGACGAAAGCGAATGCTATGCCATCGCGGATCTGTGAGAAGCTCTGCATGGCCCTGCCTGCAATGGCCTGCGCCCTGAGTTCCTTGCCTTGGCGCAGTTTCCAATCCTTGAGTTTGATCCAAGCCAAGCCCATGTTCTGGCCGCTGCCCGCAAAGCTGAAACCCGCCACGCTGATGATACCTTCCACAGTGGCGGCCTCATCCACAAGAAAATGGCGCTCCATTTCCCGCATCACCTCGAGGGTGCGTTCCTGGGTGGCACCGGCCGGCAATTGGACCTGACACATAATGAATCCCTGGTCCTCATCCGGTAGGAACGAAGTGGGCAGGTGGATGAAAAAATAGCCCATTGCGGCGACGATGCCACCGTACGCCACCAGGTAGCGCAGAGGCTTGCCAAACGAGCGGCCGACGACGCCTTCGTATTTGCTTCGGCAGAAGTCAAACACCCGGTTGAAGTGGCGGAAAAACCCACTGAACCAGCCGCTCTCGCCGGCAACGTGGCCCTTGGCGACGGGTTTGAGGATCGTGGCGCAAAGTGCCGGGGTGAGGATCATCGCCACGAATACCGACAGGATCATGGCGGAGATGATGGTGACGGAAAACTGACGGTAGATCACTCCAGTGGAGCCGCTGAAAAACGCCATAGGCAGGAACACTGCCGTGAGCACCGTGGCGATGCCCCACAGCGCACTGGTGATTTGCCCCATCGATTTGATGGTGGCGTCATGGGGGGAGAGCCCCTCCTCGGTCATGATGCGCTCGACGTTTTCCACCACCACGATGGCGTCATCAACCAACAACCCGATGACGATGACCAGCGCGAACATGGTCAGTGTGTTGATGGAAAAGCCGGCGATGGAGAGCACGCCCATGGTGCCTAGCAAAACAACCGGTACCGCGATGGTGGGAATGAGGGTGGCACGAATGTTCTGCAGAAACAGGAACATGATGATAAATACCAGACAGACCGCCTCGATGAGGGTGCGCACCACCTCCTCGATGGAGATTTTGACAAACGGGGTGGAGTCATATGGATAGGCCACCTTCATGCCAGGTGGGAAGAACTTCGAGAGTTCCGCCATCTTGGCCTTGATCCGGTCGCCGGTTTCTAACGCGTTGGCACCGGCAGCCAGTCGCACCGCCATCCCCCCTAACGGTTTACCGTTGTAGAACGATTGGATTTCGTAGTTCTCGGTGCCGATGCGGCTTTCAGCCACATCGCCGAGTCGCACCACGGAGCCGTCGCTGTTCGTGCGCAAGATGATGGCGTCGAACTGGGGGGTCGTCTGGAGCAGGGCGCGGGCGTTGATGGTGGCATTGAGTTGCTGGCCCTTGCGGGCCGGCACACCGCCAAACTGGCCGGCGGAAATCTGGACATTTTGCGATTGGAGGGCTGCAATGACGTCATTGGTGGTTAGATGAAAGTTATTGAGCTTAGCCGGGTTCACCCAGATGCGCATGGCATTCTGTGTGCCGAACACCCGCATTTCGCCAACCCCGTCGAGGCGGCTAATAATGTCCTGCAGATTGGATACCATGTAGTCGGTCAGCGAGCTGCGGTCCATGCTGCCGTCCTCCGAAACGAGGCCGACGATGAGCAGGAAGTTGCGCGTGGACTTGACGACCGAGATGCCCTGGCGCTGTACAATCTGCGGCAACAGCGGAGTGGCCAGTTGCAATTTATTCTGTACTTGTACCTGCGCTATGTTAGGGTCGGTGCCCGCCTTGAAGTTCAGGTTGATGGCCACCGCCCCGGTCGCGTCGCTGGTTGACGACATATAGATCAGGTTGTCGATGCCGTTGAGCTTTTGCTCAATCACTTGGGTCACCGTGTCCTGCACGGTTTGGGCGGATGCCCCCGGATACAAGGCGTTGATGGTGATTTGCGGTGGCGCAATGGACGGGTATTGTGAGACCGGCAATGTCTTGATAGACAGGAAGCCTGCCAGCATGACCATGATGGCGATGACCCAAGCGAAGATCGGACGGTTGATGAAAAAGCGCGGCATGGAGGGGATTGATTAATTATACGCTAACAATATGGGTGCTGAGCAGATCCCTCGAAGTACCTGTCGGGTGATCTCTCCGTGGGGTGTCACTTCCTGAAAATCTGCGTTCATCGGAGGTTTCATCTCTCTTCTTAAGCTTGTCCAGATCACTTGGCTGCGGCTGGGGTGGCTGGTGCAGAGGATGCAGGCGCGGCCGGGGCTGGGGCTGGGGCAGGCGCGGCAGGTGCGGGCTTGGCCACGAATGGCAGGGCCTTGACGGGGGTGCCTGGGCGGGCCTTTTGGAGTCCTTCCATGATCACCCGGTCGCCCACTTTCAAGCCATCGGTTACTAACCAACTGTCGCCGACGGTGCGGGGGACCGTGATCACCTGCGGCTCGGCCTTCTCATCGGCATTGACGGTCATGACCGTGGCGTTGCCAGCCGGATTGCGAGTGACAGCACGCTGCGGCACGAGGATGGCTTGGTCCTTGACCCCTTCCTCGAGCACGGCGCGCACGAACATGCCGGGCAGCAACACGAGTTTTTGATTAGGGAAAAGGGTGCGCAGGGTGACCGAGCCGGTGCTCTGATCGACGAATGCTTCGGAAAACTTCAGGGTGCCAGGCTCAGGGTACTGGCTGTTGTCGTCCAGCAGCAACTGCACTTTTGCCTGGCTGGCTTCATGCGTGAGTTGCCCGCTCTCCAACGCTTTGCGCAGGCGCAGCATTTCGCTGCTCGACTGGGTGACGTCCACATAGACCGGGTCGAGCAGTTGGATGGTCGCCAGGGGCAATGGCTGGCTCGCGGTGACCAGCGCGCCGTTGGTCACCGCGGAACGGCCGATGCGCCCGGATATGGGTGCCGTCACCTTGGTATAGGCCAGGTTGATGCGGGCGGTTTCCAGCGCGGCTTTGGCCAATTCGATCTCGGCTTCCGCCAACTTCTGCGCTGCGCTGATGTCATCATAGTCTTGTTTGCTAACCGCTTCACTGGCTAACAACTCCTTGTAGCGCTCGGCCTTGAGCCGTACCGGTGCCACGTTCGCTTGGGCCTTGGCCAGCGCCGCCGCGGCACCGTTGTAGGCCGCCTGGTAGCTGGCCGGATCAATCTGATAGAGGAGGTCGCCAGCCTTGACGTCGGAACCCTCAGTGAACAATCGGGTTTGGATAATGCCGCCGACTTGGGGGCGAACCTCAGCCGTCTGCGAGGCGGCGACCCGTCCGGGCAATTCAGTGGTTAGCTCGACGCGCTGGGCTGCCACGGTGATGACTGTCACATCCGGCATGCCGCCGGGCGGGGGGCCTGCAGCGGCTGGTTTTTGGTCACAGGAGGTGAGCATCGTCCCGGCGATGAGCGATGCAGCGGCGGTGAGGAGACGTTTTCTATTCATGACAGTTTTTTTGTTGGAAAGGAGTTATCAGACTCAAGTCTGCTAGACGCAAGATAGGGGTCCCGACTGCCCATTTCTTCATCTTGTCTTGTGTCTTCTTCTCTTGTTTACCACTCTCCGCCGAGCGCCTTGATGAGTGCTACGGACAGTGCGAGACGTTCGGCGCGGATGGCGTTGGCGGCTTGTTCGGCGTCCAAGCGGGTGCGCTCGGCATCGACGACGTCGAGGAAACTCACCAAGCCGGCCTCAAAGCGTTTGACGGAGAGTTCGTACGTCTTGCGGGCCCCTTGCAGCGCCTTGTTCTGGGCCACTTGGCGGCGCTCAAGGATCGCCGCCCCTTGCAGCGCGTTTTCCACCTCGCGCAGTGACTCAAGCACCGTCTGGCGGTACTCCGCACTGACCGCCTCATGGGCGGCGATCGCGCCTCTGCGCTGGGAGTTGAGGAATTTCTGGTTGGTGAGGGGGGTGATTACGCTGCCGCCCAGCGCCCACACCACCGACGAGGCTTGGAACAAATCGGGCAGGCGGCCGTCATCCAAGCCGCTGGAGGCATGAATCGAGAATGATGGATAGAACGCGGCACAGGCCACGCCAATTTGGGCGTTAGCCGCCGCCACCCGTCGTTCGGCTGCACGGATGTCGGGCCGCTGGCGCAGCACCTCGGAGGGCAAAGCCGATGGCACGGACGGCGGCTTCGGCAAGTCGGGCTGCTCGGCAATCGCTGAACCGGTGGCCACCGCACCCGTGAGAACCGCCAGCGCATTGACCAGCGAGACGCGGTCTTGGTCGAGGCGAATCCGTTCGGATTCCGCAGTTGCGACCTCGGTTTCGGCACGCGACAGGTCCAGCCCGCTGATGTTGCCCACGTCGCGACGTTTGGTAAACAGTTCGAGCGCCTTGCGGCGAATCTCCAAAGTGTGAGTGAGTACCGCGCGGTTGGTATCCACCGCCCGCAGCGCCCAGTACGTTTGCGCCACCTCGCCCGCCACACTGAGGCGCAGGGCACTGAGGCTTTCTCCGGCAGCGGCTTCGGTGGCCGTCGCCGATTCCACTTGGCGGCTCAATTTACCCCAGACGTCGAGTTCATACCGGCAGTCCACCGGCACGGAAAAATCATTGGATTGAACGGTGCCGCCGCCGCCGGGCCCGCGAAAACGGATTTTCGAGCGCTCCGAGCCGGTGCCAAGAGTGACGTTTGGAAAATACTGCGAGCGGGCCTGGTTGCTCAGTTCGCGGGCCTGCCTCAAGCGTGCCACCGCTCCCTTCAGCTCTTGGTTGTGCGCAAGCGCCCGCTCCTCCAGCCCGGTGAGCGTCGGATCATGATATAGCCGCCACCACGCTTGCGGGCGCGCCGAGCCTGCCGCCGCCGCGTGCAGCTTCCAGGTCACCCCCCCTTGCGAAAAGGATCCCGGCAAATCTACGGGGGGCACCTCATGATTGGGCCCAACTGGCCCACAGCTGCTCAACACTGCCAGCAGGCAGCAACTCACAGATCGACGAATACATAGACGCTTCGGCATAACCGGCAACGATTTAGACCAGTTTCAGCTTGCATGCAAGTGATTACTTGCGAAAACTTTCCGGCGTGAGCGACCTTCATCCCAACAAAAAACCCGCTGAGGCCAGCAGCACGCGCCAGCGGCTGATGGAGGCGGCGCGGGCGGAATTTGGCGACAAGGGGATTGAAGCGGCGACCACCCGCGGGATCGCCGAGCGGGCTGGCTGCAACGAGGTGACCTTGTTCCGGAATTTTGAAAGCAAGCAGAAGCTGCTGGTGGCGGTGGTGCAGGATACCTCGGAGGAATTCCTCTCGCTGTGTTCTTGTGGCGAAGGCTTCAGCGGCGATTTACTTGACGACTTGACGCATTTTGCACGGGTCTACAACGCCTCGATGGAGCGCTGCGAGGGCATGGCCCGGGCGATGATTGGTGAAAGCCGGCGGCGCCCGACCCTCGCCAAGGAGCTTATCGGTGATGTATTGGAGCCGTTTCACCGCAGCATCGCGGCCTATCTGGAGCCGCACCGCCAGAGCGGCCGGGTGCGTGCCGACCTGGACGCGATGGCCTTCGCGGAAGTGCTCACCTCAGCTCTGATGGGGGGCTTGTTGCGCCGCACCTCGGGTCTCTCGGCGCTGGACCGTGACGGATGGATCCGCGAAACTGTGGAAATTTTCGTCCGTGGGGCCCAAGGTTGAGCTCGGCAAGCGCAGGCAGACCTCCGCACCATAAGCGCTAACTTAACCAAGCATGACTCGAAACGAAGTCATCTGAAAACCACCTCCACAATTGAAATACCAAACGCCACCGATCTGCACCTTGTCCTCGCCAAGCCTCAACCCTGCCGAAATATTCCAATCTCCATTCCGCTATGAAAGTGAGTACACATGGACCTATAAGTCGGACAATGTATCGCTTGCTGGAACATTGAAACCCGATGCTGCAAACCTGCTGACATTCCCGCAGTTGCCCATCACGCGCCTTCCGGCGCTACTTTCCATAAAATCCATCCCAGCCGACACCGGGGGATGAGATTCCTCAACAAAGCGGAGGTGCAGCTTCGCTTTGGTGAGGACATGGACGTCGCCGCTAGTGGGCTCGCTGCCATCCTCCCCTCCGATTCACATCCGCAACCCCTCCAACCTATGAAATCAGCCACCCGCCGCCTCACCGCCTTGTTGTCCTTCACCATGCTCGCCGCAGGGTCGGCGATGGCCCAGCAGCCGCCCGCCATGCCAGCCGGTCCGCAGAGTGGCAGTCCGCAGTCGGCGGCAAGTGCTGAGGGCAAGCCACCCGGGATGCTCGGGGTGGAGGTTGAGCGCATCAGCGAGGAACTTCGC
>CAIQXC010000905.1 GCA_903875675.1 Akkermansiaceae bacterium | reverse complement strand
GTTCGGCGACGGCTGCAGCAGCTTGCTCGGTGGCCAAGCGCTCTTGTTCGGCGACGGCTGCAGCAGCTTGCTCGGTGGCCAAGCGCTCTTGTTCGGCGACGGCTGCGGCCGCTTGATCGGCGGCTAGGCGCTCTTGTTCGGCGACGGCAGCGACTTGCTCAGCCACGGCGGCGGCTTGTTCAGCCGCAGCTTGTTCGGCAGCAGCGGCTTCGGCAGCAGCGGCTTCAGCAGCGTGCTCGGCGGCCTGGTGCTCTTGTTCAGCGGCCTGACGCTCTTGTTCGGCGGTCAAGCGCTCTTGTTCGGCGGCCAAGCGCTCTTGTTCGGCGACGGCTGCGGCTGCTTGATCGGCTGCTAGGCGCTCCTGCTCGGCAGCGGCGGCTTGTTCAGCGGTGGCTTGTTCTGCTGCTGCTGCTGCTGCTGCGGCTTGTTGGGTGGCTAGGCGGTCCTGGGAATTTCTGAGAGCGGCGGCTTGTTCGGCGGCGAGGCGTTCGGCTTCTTTTTGAGCGTTGAGTGCTTGGAGGCGTTCGACGGCTTCTTTGGCGTCGGCGACTTTGGTGGAGACGGGTTCTTTGGCGGGTTTGCGGGAGAGGCGTTCAGCGGCCTCCATAGCGGGCAAGAGGCTGACGGCGGCGTTAGATGTGGCAGCTTGCTGGGTGGCGGCCTCGAGTTGGGCTTGGGTTTTGGCCAAGGCTTGGGCGGTGGTGGATTCCTGTTTGCGCAATTCACCGATGACGCGGGTGGAATTGGTCAGGGTCTCGCGGAGGCGATCGACTTCGGATTGGAGGGCGAGTGAGTTATCGGGGCGGGCCTCGAAGATGGCGAGGGCTTCGCGGGTTTTGGACAGCTCGTTTTCGAGGACGAATGTGCGGTCGCGCTGGCCTTTGTTAGCCTCGGCGGTATTGGAATTGAGCGTGTTGAGGGCTTCGCGGGCCTTTTTGAGTTCGGCTTCAAGGGCCTGGATGCGTTTGAGGTCGGCCTCCAAGCGGTGCTGGGCGTCGGCGAGATCCTTGGTGGCTTTGTCGAGGGCTTGTTTGGAGACGCTTTTGGCCTGGAGGGTTTCGAGTTCGTGCTTGAGGGATTTTTGGGTGGTTTCGGACTTGGCCAAGGCATGCTCGAGTTTTTTGGCGCGATCGCGGGCCGGCAGGTCATCGGGGGCGCTGGGTTTGCTGCTAGAGACGACCGGGGCGTGGAATTTGCGGCGCAGCCACCAGCCGAACAAGCCAAAGAGCAGGGCGGTGATGCCAAGGAGTGGGAGAAATTTGATGACAAGCCAGAGGTTGCCTGGGAGGATTTCTGCGATCATGATGGGGTGGTGGGATGGGAGTTGCTGCGGATGAGGGATGGGGACGGATTATCGTGGGGAAGGGCCCAGACCACCGTTGGGACCTTTGAAGGGACCGAGATTTTTGTTAGGCGCGAGTGACGGCTTGGTTTTGGCTTTGGCGGCAGCATCGGCGGCGGCCTTTTGCTCAGCTTGTTGTTTGATTTCCTCGGGCGTGAGATTTTTCCATGAACGCAGCTTGGCCAAGGCGTGGGTGATTTCGTTCTCGGGCACCTTGCTGGCCTTGAGTGCAGCCGCAATTTCGGCGTCGGTGGCCGTAGCTGGGAGCGTGCTCCATTTGCCATCACAGGTGGTCACGGCGATGGCGCGTTCTTCCTTGGGCGTGGCAGTCAGGTCTGGAACCTCCGCTTGGGTGGCTTCCCAGTTGGTGGCAGCAAGAGCGGTTTCCGCAACCGCAATCTGGTCGTTGAGCGGTGTGACCGGTGGGGGCAACTTGCTGACGATGGCGGCGAGGAGGTCCTGCCGTTGTCCGGCGGACGGCAGCACCCCGTCGAGGCGCTGGTTCCCACCATAAAGTGTGAGAATGAGCCACGGCTGCGGCCGGAAGGGTGCGTGTTCGGGATCCACCGCAATGTGATTGGTCACCCCGGTGACTGGATTCATGTTACCGGTGAACCAACCCGGCAGGCGGAGGTGGTTCTCGATGAGGGCTTGTGCCTGGGCTTTTTCCGCAGCAGTGGCCACCGCTCCGGTGAGGATTGCCTGCTGGCCACTGAACTCGGCCGAGACCTTGGCTAATACGCCGCCTTTGGCAGCCGCCAATTTCACTCTGGCAGCTTCCTGCAGTTTCCCTTCGGTGGATGGCAGGTAGATCATGGCTCCGAAGAGCCACAGGATGAGAACAAGGATGATGCCGGATTGGAAATACTTTTTCACGCCACGCGTGGATGACAGCTCCGGAGGGCTAGGTCAACTGCAATGTTGTCAGAGTCTGGCATCAGTTGTTGGCTTTGGCGATGGAGGCAAACTTTGCATCCATGAAGCCGATGACGAGCGATTCCAGGGGTTCGTCGCCAAGTCGTGCCAGCACCTCGATGGAAAATCCGCGGGCGATGAGTTGGCGGGCGGCGGCGGAGTCGATGCCGCGGGCCCGCAGATAGAAGATTTCCTCCTCGCTGATTTGGGACGAGGTGCTGCCGTGCGAGCACTTCACCTGGTCTGCGTTAATCTCGAGACCGGGCATTGAGTTGGCCTCGCAGGTGTCGCTCATCAGCAGATTGCGACATGTCTGATAGGCATCGGTGTGATGCGCCCCCTCGTCCACTGAGATGAGCCCGGAGAAAATTGTGCCCGCAAAATCGTAAAGCAAATTCTTGTAAAGCAGGTCGGAAAACGCCCCCGGCGACACGTGATGTTGGAATGTGCGCTGGTCGTATTCCTGGGCGTGGGCTGCGATGGACACCGAAAGCATGTCTGAACGGGCACCGGGGCCTTCAAGGCGGGACAGCGACTCGTTGCGGGCCCAGGCCGCGCCGGTATTGAGGACAAAGCCGGTGGTGGTGGCATCACGGGCAGCCGAAGTCTCGTTGATTTGAATGACCCGGCTGACCTCGTTGAACGCCTGGATTGCCACATAGTCGAGCTTGGAGCCGGGGCCGGCCGCCAGATCGTTGAAAGTGATGGCGAGGCCGGGTTGGAGGTCGCCGGCCGAGCGAAACATCTCGACGACGCGCACTTTGGCATGACGGCCCGTGACCACCAAGGTGTGCGGAAAAATCACGGTGTTGGAGCCAGCCAGCCAGTGGTGGATTTCAATCGGATGGGCAATTTCCACATCGTCCGGCACATGAACGAACACCCCGTTGGCCACTGACGCCTCGTGCAGCGCGGCAAATTTGGCGGAACCAAGGCGCGTCTCCTGCTTCATGAAATGCGCTTCCACCAGTGCGCTGTGGCTCACCAAGGCCTCCGCCAACGACAGGCACAGCACCCCGGCGGGCAAGCTGGATTGCGAGTGGACGAGGGTTTCATTGACGAAAATGAGCTTGGCAGCCGTGTCTTCCAGGCCGCTGGAGCGGGCGATCAGATCCGCTGGAGGATAGGCATCCTGCCTGTCAGGGACGACGGGCAGGATGCCTGTCGTCTCATGTGGGGACAAGCTGGTCGGGCCGTCTTCCCTCACAGGCGGGACGCCTGTGCTGCGTGAAAACCCAGTGAAATCGAGTTGCTTGATGTTGGAAAACCGCCACATCTCATCGCCGCGCTTGGGTGTGGGGATTGCTAGGTAACGGCTCCAAGCCGCCTGCTGGCGGGTGGTGAACCAAGCGGGTAAGGCGGCGGAAGTGGTTGGGGCTGGCACTGGCACTGGGGAATTCATGAGATGAGAAGTTTCAATATCAGCCCACCGAGCCTTCCATTTCGAGGTCGATGAGGCGTTTGAGTTCGACTGAATATTCCATGGGGAATTCGCGCACCAGGTCGTTGATGAAGCCGTTGACGGCCAGCGACATCGCCTGGCCTTGGTTGAGGCCGCGCTGCATCAGATAGAAGAGCATATCTTCGGACACCTGGGAGACGGACGCCTCGTGCTGGGTCGAGTGGCGGTTGCCCTTGACGGTGATGGCCGGATAGGTATCGGTGCGGCTGTTGGTGTTGATGAGCAGGGCGTCGCACTCGGTGTTATTTTTGCAGCCCTTGAGGTGCTTGGGAATGTGAACCTGGCCGCGGTAGGTGGCGCGTCCCTTGCCCACCGAAATGGATTTTGAGACGATGTTGGAGGTGGTTTCGTCGGCGGCGTGGATCATCTTGGCGCCGGTGTCCTGGTGCTGGCCGGTGTTGGCGAGGGCGATGGAGATGACTTCGCCACGGGCGCGGCGGCCCTTCATGATGACGCCCGGGTACTTGATGGTTAGGCGCGAACCGATGTTGCAATCGATCCAGCGCACTTCGGCATCTTCCATGGCGAGGCCGCGTTTGGTCACCAGGTTGAACACGTTGGACGACCAGTTTTGGACGGTGACGTACTGGATTTTAGCGCCTTTGAGGGCGACGAGTTCGACCACTGCGGAGTGGAGGGTGGCGGTTTCGAACTTCGGAGCGGTGCAGCCTTCCATGTACATCAGTTCGGCACCTTCGTCGGCAATGATGAGGGTGCGCTCGAACTGGCCGAAGTTTTCCGAATTGATGCGGAAGTATGCCTGCAGCGGTTGTTTGAGTTTGACGCCCTTGGGAATATAGATGAACGAGCCGCCGGAAAAAACCGCTGAATTGAGTGCGGAGAACTTATTGTCGGAGGTGGGGATCACCTTGCCGAACCACGGCCGGAACACCTCCTCGTGCTGGTGCAGGCCCTCGGTGGAGTTGACGAAGATGACGCCCTGCTTCGTCAGCTCCTCCTTGACGTTGGAGTAGGCCGCTTCCGAATCGTACTGGGCTTCCACCCCGGCCAGAAACGCCCGCTCTTGCTGTGGGATGCCGAGGCGGTCGAAGGTGCGCTTGATATCATCGGGCACGTCGTCCCACGAGCGCTTCGGCTTTTCGCCGTCGGATAGATAATAGCGAATCTCGTCGAAGTTGATATTTTCCAAATCCTTGCTCGCCCAGTGGGTGGGCAGTGGTTTTTCGAGGAATACCTTCAACGCCTTGTGACGGAACTCGCGCAGCCATGGCGGGTCGTTCTTCACATCGCAGATGTAATCCACGGTCTTGTCGGTGAGGCCGCGGCCGGCGTCGAGCTTGTTGCGCTCGGGAAAGGTGAAGTCGCCCTTGCTGCGGTCAACTGAGATCGCATCGTGGGTTTCCGCGTCAAGAGTGGCACTGGGCTGATAGGACATGGGAGAAGTTGAAAGTTGAAGGCTGAAAGGTGTGAGGCTCAGGCGGGGGCGAGATCCTTGAGGAATTCGTACCCGTCTTTTTCCAATTCATGGGCGAGTTCCGGGCCGCCGGAGCGGACGATCCGGCCCTCGGCCATCACGTGGACGTAATCCGGCTTGATGTAATCCAACAGTCGTTGGTAATGAGTGATGAGCAGAAACCCGCGATGTGGTGCCCGCATGGCATTGACGCCCTTGGCGACGATTTTTAAGGCGTCGATATCGAGGCCGGAATCGGTTTCATCGAGGATGGCGTAGAGCGGTTCGAGCATCATGAGTTGGAGGACTTCATTGCGCTTTTTCTCACCGCCGGAAAACCCCTCGTTCACCGAACGGGCGGTGAACTTCCGGTCGATCTCTAACAAATCCATCTTGGCGTAGAGGCGGTGGTAGTAGGCCACGGCGTCGAGCTCCTCGCCTTGGGGCAGGCGGGCCTGGAGGGCGGCTCGGATGAAGTTGGCGTTGGACACGCCGGGGACTTCCGACGGGTATTGGAAGGCGAGGAAGATGCCGGCTCGCGAGCGTTCATCGATGGACATCGAAAAAATGTCCTGGCCGTCGAGGGTGACCGAGCCTCCGGTGACGAGGTAGCCCTCATGGCCGGCAATCACCTTGGAGAGGGTGCTTTTACCTGAACCGTTAGGGCCCATGATGGCATGGACTTCGCCTTTGGGGATATCGAGGGTGACGCCCTTGAGGATTTCGGTGCCGTCTTCGAGGGTTGCGCGGAGGTCGTGGATGTGCAGGCTCATGAGGTGGGGTGGCAGATGGTTGGGGAAAGGGATGGGGAAAGGGATGGGGAAAGGGATGGGGAAAGGCAGGCGGTTGAAGGGGAAAGACGGATCAGGCCAAGCTCAATTGGCCGCGCAGATTGATTTCCACGTCCTCGATGACCGCCCCGCTGGGTAGATCGAGCACGTCACCAAGCTGGACGCCGGGCTTGAATTTCACATCGTGGATGACTCCGGTGTGTTGGTCGTGAAAATGGCCATGTTCTTCGAGGTTTGGGCAATAGCGCGACGGTTCGCGCTCGAAATTCACCTGGCGCACCAAGCGATGTTCGACAAGCACCTCCAGACAGTTATATACCGTCGCTAGCGATATGTGGGGCAACTTGTCCTTCACCCGCATGAACACGTCGTTGGCCGTCGGATGGTCCCGTTCAGCCAGCAGCACCCGGTAAACCCCCTGCCGCTGCCGCGTCATGCGCAGCCCGGACGCATCCTCGGCAGACCCCGGATTGACGCTCTTGGATGATGGCTTTGCTTGCATGGCGGCGGGAAATTACCCGCAAAAAAGCCAATAGCAAGAATTATTCTAAATTGATTCTTGTTCTTGGCGGAGCCCGGAATTTACCATTCTTGATGGTGCGGGCCGACCGAGTTTGTCAGTTTGGTGGGCTCTGTTTTGTCAGTTTAGTGGGCTCTGACCAGAAAGCACGCCTCTTGCCTATGGCGAATGTGAGTGCTTCCAGCCTGTCTGCGCATGAAACGACAAGGCTGGAAGCCCGTCGTCCATGACAGGCAGGATGCCTATTCTCCAGCTAAACTGGCAGTATTGGGCCGGCCGATCAGGAATCGAGTTTCCAGGGTGCGCGCATCGGTTGATGGCTCAGTGCGTTGGCGGCGGGATCGTCGAACTGGAGGGTTTTGGAATCGAACTTGAGGCTCTTGTTGAGATGGTGGGCGGTGATGCCGAGGTTCACCAAGGTGCTAGACCAGAAGCCGGTATGCTCGTTGACGGCGAATTTTTTGCGGGTGCGAACCGCCTCATGGAAGTCCATAAGCTGGGGCTCGGGATCGGCCAGAGAGTCGAGGGTTTTGCGCAGGTCGGGAATGTTAGAAGTGAGGCCCTTCGAGATCCAGCCCTTCGGCCCCTCGATGTACTTCGCGTCCTTGTCGCGGTTTTCGCCGTCGAGGATGACCTTGCAGCCATCGGCGTAGGTGTGCTCGATGCGCCGCCAGGTACCGACTGCTTCGGCGTCCTGGGGGTCGGCATCGATTTCGACGGAGATGGGGGCTTGGTCGTCCTTGTTGAGGAGGTATTGGACGGGGTCGAGGTAGTGTTGGCCCATGTCCCCGAGGCCGCCGCCATCATAATCCCAATAGCCGCGGAAGGACCCATGGATGCGCTCGTGGTTGTATGGCTTCATCGGCGCCGGGCCAAGCCACAGATCGTAGTCCAATTCCGGCGGAACCGGCTCGGGTTTGAGGCCGACTTTGCCCGCCCAGGTGCCCAACTTCCAATCGAAGCCGGTGACGCCGGAAACAGTGACTTTCAGGGGCCATCCTAACAAATCGTGGATGACGGCTTTTTTGAGCATTTTCACCGGCACATTCATGCCGTAGAAACTTTCCTTGAAGCGGAACCAGGTGTTGAGTCGGAAAATACGCTCGTGTTTTTCCACCGCGGCCACCATCGCCAGGGCTTCGCCGATGGTGCGGCTCATCGGCTTTTCGCACCACACGTCCTTGCCGGCCTTGGCGGCGGCGATGGCCATGAGCGCGTGCCAGTGCGGCGGTGTGGCGATGTGGATGATATCGATGTCTGGACGGGCAATGAGTTCGCGGAAATCATGATAGCCCTTGACGCCGCTGGCCTCACCGCCGGCGTCGCGCATGCGTTCGGCGAGGTGGTTGCTATCCACATCGCAGAGGGCCAGCAATTTGCCGGGCATGGTCAGGTGGGATGCGCTGATGCCGCCGCAGCCGATGATGCCGCGGGTGAGGATTTGGGAAGGAGGGGTTTGGCCATTGAGCCCGAGCACGCGGCTTGGGACAATCTGCACCGTCGCCATGGCGGCGAGGGCTTTGAGGGTTTGGCGACGAGTGATCATGATGTCAAAGTGTCAAAGGTTTGTTACTCAGGCGTCCGCCTTGCGGGTGAAGCTCACATTTAGCACATGGCTGCCGTGTTGGTCAGTGTTGTGCATCTTGCCGGACCAGACGATGAGGCCGTGGGAGGTGGACTTTTTGAGGGTGAGGATGGCGCTCTGGACGTCGGCCGCGTACTCAGTAAGCACCAGCTCGCCGTGTGCCGTGTTCTTGCCTTTGAGTTTGAGGATAACCCCGGAATTATCAGGGTGATAGTAGTGTCCGACGACGTTGCCATCCGCCTGCCAAGTGAGCACAAACACGGCGCTGTGGACGCCCACACTGCCGACATACGTCTGGGCCGCGCCGATTGGCACGTTGGACGCATCATCGATAGGCGGCGGCGTTGGAGGGGGCAACGGCTTGGTCGGGTGGGTACACGAAACCAGTCCCATCGGAAGCAGCAGCAAAACGGCGAGGAGTTTATTTTTCATGAAATCGGGCAACAGGGATATTTGCTGTTGCGGCGTCAGGCTGGCCAAACCCCCGCGCCTTGCCAAGCATCAATTGCACCCTCCGCATTTTTCCAGCCATTGCACCCCCGCGTTGCAGCCATGCAATCGGCGTAATCCCCGGAATCTGTCGTTCCTAGCCTCAGAAACAAATTCTCCATTGACACTAACCTTCCTTTCTGAAATTCTGCAATGTGCGAGTGGGGCTCCCAACAGCATCCCCAGCCCAAGACTTCACGGACTACGAGTGGTACGCTCTCAGAAGGAATGAAAAAACTCGATTTTGTTTATGTTTACTTAACCTTTCAGCAGCTGAAATGATACATGCATTTCCAACCCCCCCTATGATCTTCACCCTTGGCGTCAGCCTTGCGCTCGCCAGCTGGGCGGGAGCCTCGCGGCTTGCGGAGCGGACGGCCAGCGTGCATGAAAAGTTCTTGGCGGAGCGGCGGCAAGCTCTGGCGGGCTTGAGTGATCCGTTCGGCGTCCCCGCCAAAGCACGACTCGTGCTGGAGAGCGGCCCTCCGCGAGGCCCAGCAAGGGCGGTGTGGAAACGCAATGTGGTTGCCACGGTTTTCTGGGTGGGCGAATTGCCCGGCCAACACAATCCAACCCCTAACACCCGCAGCGCATGGGATCCCAACTGGGTGGCAAATTTCGGCGGCTACGACGATCCCGACCAGCGGGCCGGGTACCAACCGGCACGATTCACGCCACTGCTCAACCCGTTTTACGTGGCCCTGCCCTACAACGACGTGACCCAAAGCGGTGGCCACCGCCCGGAGGCTAACGAGGTGATCCCTTGGTTTTGGCAACGTTTTCGCGGTGACGGCATCTCCGTTTGCAAAGATCGTTGGCTGGCTATCCACCATCAAGGCCGTGTCTGTTATGCGCAGTGGGAAGACGTCGGCCCATTCCAGATCGACCACTGGCAATATGTCTTCGGCAACGACTCACCCTCGCCCAACGCCAATGGCGGGGCCGGCATCGACCTGAGCCCTGCCGTCCGCGATTTCCTCCAACTCCGCAGCGGCGCAACCGTCGAATGGCGATTCGCCGAAGATAGCGAAGTGCCCACAGGACCTTGGCTCCGCATGCCAATGGATATTCCTAATCATAAAAAAACCGGAACATAACCAGACAACCCTCCAATTGCTATAACTACTATGGGGCCTGCAGACCGTCGAATTCTTTTTGCATTTCGTTCTTGAAATTCTCATTTCGATAGATTATCGAAAATCGTGCGTCTCTCGATTGCCGAAGCAAGTCCTCCACCTCGGTCAGCGCCAGCAGCAACAACAACCCCTTCACTGGTTCACGATGAAACGCCACCGTCTTGGTCACATACTTGTCCTCCATCGTCCGCTGTTGCCGGTCGGCGGCAAACATCCCGTGCTGCACGCTGAGTTGCTTGCGCAGATCCTCGAACCGGGTTGCCATGGCATCGGCAGTGGCTTCCCTATCAAAGTAGTGAACTGTCAACTCGTAGAGCCTGCCACTCAGAAAACGTCCCTCCACCGCCGAGGCCTGACTCCCCGGCAACGGGCCTTTGCGTGCCTGTACCTTGATGATGCGCAACCCCGGCTCGTCGCCGGGAAGCATGATCGTCACGTCCAACGCATGCCGTCCCACCCAACCCAACAATTTCTCCGGCGAATCGCCCCAGTGCAGCCCGAACGGAGGCTCCAGCAGCGCTTGGGCACCCAAACGGCCGCCACACAACAGCAAAAGAGCGCCACACCAGACCAAGGCTCGAGAAGGGGCTATCATGGGCCGAGGCTGGCGCAATTTCTGTCCCGTGGCAAGTCCGCATCGGCCCTCCGTGGATCTTTGTTGGTCGAAGCCTCCCTCTCGTTAGCAATTCTCTCACTCATCGGATTGCTGATGCTGAAACTCTCACTCAATATCCTGCAACCTCGACAGTGGGCTCTCCAGCAGGCGCTCTCTGACGCCTACGTGACCTACGAGCGGGCCTATGCCGAGCGCCTGCCCTTCGCTACCCTGACCTCCGTCTCCTCACCGTGGCCCGCCTATCCAGCAACCAGCAGCACCACGGTCCAGCTCGGTCTGATCGCCGGCGGCATCCCGGTGACAGGCGTTGTGGTGCGAACCCGCATTCCAGATTCCAATAATTATCCGGTTGCTGGTGGAAGCGGCACGACGATCACCAATCCGGCAAACATGCATGTGTGGAAAGTGCAGAGCGTGTTGACCTACCAAATTGGCGGGCGAAACTATGCCAAATCCCGAACCATCATTCGCTCACAATGAAGCCAGCCTCAAAACGCGGTGGTTTCACCTTGATCGAACTCACTCTGGTTATTCTGCTGGGTATGGCCATCGGCGCTATGAGCCTGGCCCTGTTCAACCAGCAACTGGCGTTTTTGAGGATTTACAAAGCCCAGGAATTCCTAACTGAGGAGGCTCCGCTCGTCAGCAAGTATGTAAGCAAACTGGTGGGTAAGGCCGAGCGCTTCCGTCTGCATGCCTCGGTGGCGGATGCGCTGGCCGGGACCAACCCTCAAAACATCGCCTCACCCGTGCTGGTGTTGAACTTTCGGGAGCCCGATGGCGTGGTGCGGGCGGCCATTCTATCCTTCGAGAACCACGGTGGTGGTTTGGCCCTATACTATTATGTTGTGCCGCTCAGCGGCGTGCTTGGATCCCCGCAATGGTATATCACCAATAAGCCCTCCAATGTCTCATTCTCGGTCAATCAAGGCATCCTCGTTATGGCCCTCAATGGTCCTAACGGTGAACTCATCACTTATGCCGGAGCTATGACTCAATAAAGACCCACTCTTTCCAGCAACATCTAATGTACCAAGGTATATCTTACCGCCCTTAGGGATTCTAGTGATAATGCTGCCCGCTCGGATAGTTCACCCATTCCTCAGTATGCTGGAAGCCCGGTTTTCAGGATCCACTTGGAGGCAATTCCTGGATCTATCTAGTCACTCCCAATTGATTATGAAAACATCACCCTTTGCCACCCTTTCAGCCAGCACCTTGGCCATCTGCACCTTCGCCTCGGCTCAGGCATGGGCACAATCCGTCTGTCCCGTGGTCCCCTTCGGCACGCTCAGCATCACGCCAACCATCATTCAGACCGATACCAGACCTAACCTAACATGGAATATCACCTACCCTTCATCGGTTAAGAAATTCGTCACAATCACGGCCCAGGGTGGCATCACGTTAAATCAGAACCTGATGTGCGACATCAGAATCCTAGTTGCAGGCGTAACCACCCAAAACCCCAATGGCTCGATCAACCCCATCGAGACGGCTGGGATGATCCGCTACAACGGCTCGTTAACCTGGAGCCCTATCTTCGACGGCAAACAGACCGATGCGAGCGTCCAGATACAGGGAATTATCAAGACCCTAAACATCACTTCCGGTATGGCTATGGACTTCGGCGGTCAGTATTTTCTCAATGATTCCTGGTCTCCTTTCTTCAATTCCATCAATAGCACAAATGTCCGGTCCCTCGTCAATGGCGATACTTGTCCAAGCTGCGTTCCGGCTTACATCGCCCGGCCCCTGGCACCTTGCATCAAACCCTATCTGGATTCATCAAACAAGTTACGCATCGGCCCGATGGACGTAATGATATTCATGGATCTAACCCATGCTGACATCACCAGCCCCGGCTCTAATTTTCAAGATCTCGTCCTCCTCATCACCTTCCGCACTCCCTGATCTCATGCCCAAGCAACATCGAGGTTCCAAAGTCGTGAGGCAGGCGTTCGCATGGCCGGTGGCTGTGCAATGCGCATGGTTGGCGGGCCTTGCAGCCGCCGCGCCACCCGTGATGAAGGATGCAGCAACTCACGAGCAACTGGCACTGCAACTCCGCAAGTGCCAGCAGGAGGATCCAATGCATCGTTTGCCGCCTAGTCGGGCCGAGCCCCCCCCCAAGCAAGCACAGGATTTGATTAGCCAATCCGACGTCCTGTGTTTTGGTGGCATAGCCACTCTGGTGCCCAAGCATGCAGTCCTACTATTGCCCAAGGCCATGGCCAATCGCAGCGAGTTCACGGCAGGTTCCACCCTCATGGGCTGGGCTGAGTTTTACGCCAAAAACCGTGGCTGGATCACCACCGTGGAAGTGACTAACGAGCAAGCCGCCGGCACCCAACCCCTAGATGCCGAAGTCTCCCTGCGCCTCAAGGGCAGTATCTGTGTTGTGGTCGCCACCTATCAAGGTGGCCCAATCTCGGTGTTGTCTCCCAAAGCATCCCCGTCCGCGCCAACTCCCTCCGATCCAACTCAATCCAATCCTTCAAAACATTGAAAATCTACATACTACGCTTGGTTCTCGTGCTCATTGCCGCTGCCACACTGGCCTCCGCCCAAACTCCCGGATATACCAACTTCATTCGTCAACTCCAGACCTCTACCGGTGTCCAGCGCGATGCTTCCGTGGCGGCGAGTGGCGTCCAATGGTCGCCGCTGCCGGTTGGTTCGGGGGGATCCCGCTTTGAACTGTGGACCGTCACAAATCAGCCATTAGCCAGTTATCTTCTCGATACCAAGTACGTCGGTGCTTTCATCCCGGTGGCAGGGGTGACGATCCACTCCGAGGATCCCTATGGCCCGGTCTTGCGTACCCGGGCGGATCGCCCGTTTAGTGTCCATATTTCAGTCAGTGGCTTACTCAACGCTATCACAGATCCGGCCCCCACCAAGTACGTCAACGTGTTGCGCTATGTCCAATCCTATGGGACTAACGGCACAGGTGTGAACCTCGACAACAGCCATGCCACCCTGCTGACACAAGCGTCTATCACCCAAGATGGTAGCCAGACCTTAAGCTACGCGCTGACTTCCATCCCCGGAACCAATCTCCGAAAGGTGCGCGGGGAAGAGCGTTTCTCTCTCTTCTCGCAGGCCCAGCGGCAGACGTCAGTCGCCCAGATCGCTTCCTCGCATATCCAAATTTGGCCGGTGGCCGACGGCGTGCTTTCCGGCCTGAGCCAGGGGCAATTGATTCGTCTTGCCATGCCTCAAGTAACCGTTACGCTAAATGATCTATATCCGAGTTCGACGACCTACGTGCAGGTCTATCACGGAAATCCACAACTCGGCGTGACCGGCAAAACTGTTCCCGGATCGACATTGGTCCTTAATGAATCGGTGCCACAAAGCCGAGTGCTGACGCTTAAAGGCTATGACGCCGTGCTTGATAGCGAGGGCCTCTGGACCATGGAACTCCTCACCCTCACACCCTTCGGCATTGATCGACTAGCCTACGTCAGCTTCAACCTAAACAGAATGATCAAAATCAATAGCAATTTGACAACTATTGAATGACCAGGAGTTAGCCATTGGAATCCTGCCACGCAGTGCGTATTCCGTGAGCCAATAATATCGTAGAGATGCTTCGCCCCAGAACGGAGACGAAAGACCTCAAGACGCAAGGTGAGAATATTTAGCCTATCGGCAACTACCTATACTTGTCAAGAACCCTAGTGTGAGGATTCCTTCAAAGTGGCTGGTTATACGAAATGGTTAATATACCAAAATATAGCTTATTGATTTGCTGGAAAACAGTTTAGCCTCAGCTTGCTCAGATGGCTCATTCATGAATTTTCGAGCCGGTTTCCTGATTCTCAGGATCCACTCGGTGCCTTACAGTTAATGCCTGCCATGCTGCTACCATCCCCGGTCCAATGAAAACCCTCACCACCAAAGGAAGAACTCGCGGGTATGTGTCATTGCTAATAGTACTTTCCATGGGCATTTTTCTAACTTTGTTGATGGTGTTCGCCTATCGAAAGGCAAGCGCCGCCCTCGCGGTCCAATCAGGTGTGCAATTACAGGTTGACTATTCTGAGAAAGGCGAGGCGATCCTGCGCTCGATTGTGGCCATCACCCCTAACCGGGCGATCCTAGCGATGCAATCCCTGTCAAATGCCAACACTGCCAACAACATCCCACTGCGCTGGGATACGATTTTCAGCGAAGCGCTGGCAGCAGCCAATGCCCAACATTCAATCTCCAATCAAGTGCTCTCGTCACTCGCAGTGGCGAATCCAGTGGTGGCCAATTCCGGAGATGCGCCGCTAGACAATCCCGCCTTGATCTTCAAGGCCCTCGGCCATGACGCCGGGGTGGTCTCGGCGGGTATCAATCGAAGTTTGGGCAATGGCTATCCTGTTCCACTGACCTGCGACAACACAACGGATAGCGCTCATGACGCCATTTGGCCAATCATCTCCAGCAATAAGGTGTACGGGGCCCTGGCACAAAGCGGAGTCGCGCTGCCGGTGAGCGCCTATCCAAACTTTAACATCCTTACCTATCCAAACATCAACTTTGGCTATACCTGTCCCAACCGACCCTTTGTTGCTAAACGCAATTGGTGGGGGTTTTCGATGAACCTCGCCACAGCGGATACCGCCACTACTCGGTCCACGATGCAACGACGCAACTTTGTGCTGTCAATTTACGAGATCCCATCCCAGTTGCCTATTTCTGCCGCCTCCTTCCTCGAACTTGGCCAGTATGCCGGCGGTGCGGCTTGGGGTGACGTGACCATCAGCGGTGGTATTTTCGCTAGCAGGGCACAGGTGGACGGTGCCACCGTGCTCCCGGCGCTGGCCACCCGCCGCGGTGCCGCCCTTTCCCCCAATACAACGGTTGGCGGGCTGAATTTCACCAGCGATCCGTTCACTCCTGGTGTGCGCGAGACCTATCAGCTCACCCAAGGC
>CAIQXC010000904.1 GCA_903875675.1 Akkermansiaceae bacterium | reverse complement strand
GGCACCAGCGTGACGCTGTGCTGGCCGCTTGGGAAGCGAAGGACGCCATAACTCACATTTTCAAAAGTTTACCATGATCATTCGTATATCCATCGTTGAAGACGACCAGCAGTTTCGACAAATGCTAGAGGAGTATCTTGGCCAAGCCGAGGGGTTCTCTTGTGTGAGTGCATACGGCGACCCACGGGTGGCGTTGCGCAGCCTCGCCAGCGACGAGCCAGATGTAGTTCTGATGGACTTGCAACTGCCCGGCATGAGCGGCATCGACTGCGTCTCGGCGTTGCGCCAGCAGGCACCGGCGATCCGCGCCATCATGCTCACCGTCTTCGAGCAGGACGAGCAGGTGTTTCAATCATTGGCAGCCGGGGCTTATGGATATCTGGTCAAAAGAACCCCCCCTCCGATGATTCTCGACGCCATCCGCGAAGTCCATGCCGGCGGATCCCCGATGTCCGCACACATCGCCCGAAAGGTCGTCGCCTCCTTCCATCAAGCTGCTGCCGTCACCCTTTCGCCGCAAGAACGCGAGGTGCTCACCCTGCTCGCTCGGGGCGATACCTACTTCCACATTGCCCAGCGAATGGGCATCACCGTGCATACTGTGCGCAACTATATCCGCCGAATCTACGATAAACTCCAAGTCCACAGCCGCACCGAGGCCGTCGCCAAGTTCACCGGCTATGGTGCCTAAAAACGTACGTCCGCCTTTGCGCAGCCATCTCATGTTGGGATTGCTTCAGCTCACAGCATCAGCTAGCATCATCAGCAGGCACCAGCCCAACCTATGAAATCTCCCTATCAACTATTCCGAGTGGCCGCCCTAGCCACGATTTTTGCTGCGTCTGCGGCACCTGCCGCGATCTCCATTCAAAACGAGCGGGTCAAGCTAACGTATGAAGCTGGCAGTCTCACCCTCAGTGATGTGATGAGTGGCAAACCCTTTGGCGTGGCCACTTTGGCTGGGGCGGGCGGCTCCGGCAAGATGGTGGCGGTGAGCGACGCCACTTTCGGCAAAGGCGAGGCCATCGAGATTGCGGACCCGAGTGGAGGCGGCAGGGTGGAGTTGTTTCCCGGGCTGCCATTTGCCTTGGTCAAATTGCGGGTGACCCATACGGGCAGCGATGTGAAGGTGCTCAACAAGGTGCCGGTGGTCACCATCGCGGTGGACCTCGGCAAGCCCGCGGAATCCCTCAGGGGGTTCGGCACAGGCGGCATCTCAAGCCTAGCCGATAACAAAGGCAGTTATATGTGGCAGGCCCTCGTCGATCCCCTAACGCGCCATGGCGTCGTCGGCGGCTGGCTCACCACCACCCGCGGCAGCGGCGTCGCCTTCGTCGGCCTCAATGACAAGCAGCCAAGTTTCAGAGCCCAGGTCGAGTACGGTCGGCTTCGCCTCGCGCCAAACCAATCCGAGCCCCTCGAAACCTTTGCCTTTGGCTACTTCGAGGACGCCCGACTCGGCATGGAAGCCTGGGCTGATGCAACCGCCAAGGTGCTAAACATCAAGCTGCCGCCCTTGCCCACCGTCTATTGCACCTGGTACCACTGCGGCTCGTCTGACGAAAAACAACTGCCTCTGCAAGCCGCCTTTGCTGCCAAGAATTTTGCGCCGCACGGGTTTTCTGTGGTCCAGATCGACGACGGCTGGCAGGACGGCCAGTCGAAAAACGGCCCGCGCAAAAACTTCACCCAGGTCCAGCCCGGCGGCCCTTATGCATCCGGCATGAAGGCCACTGCGGACAAGATCAAGGCGCTCGGGCTGGTTCCAGGCATCTGGCTGATGCCATTTTCCGGCACGCATGACGACCCATGGTACAAGGATCGGCAGGATTGGTTTGTCAAACGCGACGACGGCAAGCCGCATGACAGCCCGTGGGGCGGGACGGCGTTAGACATGACTCATCCCGAGGTGCTGAAGTATCTGCAGGAAGAAATCCACCGCATCGTCAAAGAGTGGGGATATGGCTATTTGAAAATGGACGGCCTGTGCTCGGGCGCGGCAGTCAATCATTGTTATGTCAATGATGCCTACAAGGATGATCATATGGGCGACGCCGTCTTGCACGATCCTAACAAAACAAATATTGAAGCCTATCGGGACGGCCTGAAACTCATCCGCCAAACCGCCGGCAAAGATACTTTCATCCTCGGCTGCTGCACACCCCAGAACATGCGCAGCTACGGCGGCCCCTTCGGTCTCATCGACGCCATGCGCATCGGCCCGGACAACGGCCCCAACTGGGGCGGCATCCGAACCGGCCCTACCTACGGCGCCCGAAACTATCACCTCCACGGCCGCATCTGGTACAATGACCCGGATCCATTGTATGTCAGAACCAGCCTGCCTATCAACCAAGCCAGGGCGATTTGCTCGTGGGTCACACTCAGCGGCCAGTTGAGTGCCAGCAGCGACTCGTACCCCGACCTAACGCAAGAACGAATCGATCTGCTGAAACGCACGATGCCGTCGCATCCGCTGCGGCCACGTCCGGTTGACTTGTTTGAGGCGGATATACCCGCCATCTGGCTGCTCACCGACACCCGCGCCGCAGCACGCCGCGATATCGTTGGATTGTTCAACTGGGATGAAAATAAGGAGCTAACGATTGATCGGCCGCTGGCCAACATCGGGCTCGATGGCCAAGCGGAGTACGTCGCTTATGAATACTGGTCTAACAAAATGACCGGGCCGTTCAAAGGCAACTTGAAGCAGACACAGGCCCCTGCTACCTGCGCCATCCTGTCATTGAAGGCGCTGGCCGTGCATCCGCAGTTGCTCGGCACCTCCAGACATATCACCCAAGGCATCATCGATGTGGTGGAAGAATCATGGGCACCCGCCACCAAGCAGCTCAGCGGCACCAGCCGTCTGGTCGCCAATGATGATTATGAATTGCGGGTCGTCACACTCACATCTAACGGAACCATTCAAGCGCTCAAGGCCGAGGTTTCCGCAGAGGACCGGGCAGCCGGGGTCAGCGTGTCTCTCCAGCAACAGGATGGTTTGGCCAGAATCTCACTCAAGTCGCCGACCTCAAGGGCCGTCAAATGGTCGGTCGGATTCAATTGAGGCGGCACTAGCCATATGATTGATCTGCCCTCTAACCTGCGGCTCAAGGAAATCCTGGGGGAAACCGGGCGATTCCCGCTTGGCGTCGAACTGGTGTCCACCCGCGGCACCATGAGCCAACAACTCACCCGCAAGACCCGTGAGTTTTCGCAAGACCTAACGGACAGTCCGCGGGTTGACTGGGTATCCATCACCGACAATGCAGGCGGCAACCCGCAACTCGCACCTATCGCGTTGGGCACCCCGATCCTCTTTGCCGGCAAGGAGGTGGTGATTCACCTGACGTGCAAGGACCTGAACCGCTACGCGCTGGAGAGCCAACTGTGGCTGCTGGCCAGCCAGGGGTTTCACAACATTTTGGCGCTGACTGGCGACTATCCGATTGAGTGTTTTGAGGGTTGTGCCAAGCCGGTATTTGACCTCGACTCTGTGGGGCTGCTGACGCTCATTGAAAAGATGAATGGCGGCTTGGAGGTGACCTCGGGCAGTGCCAAGGTGGCGACCAAGCTGGATCCGACGCATTTTTTCGCTGGGGCGGTGACTAGCAATTTCAAGTTTCGCGAGAACACACTGGTGCCACAGTATTACAAATTGGAGAAAAAAATCGCAGCCGGCGCCAAGTATATCATCAATCAAATCGGCTTTGATTCCCGCAAGGGCCACGAATTGCTCGAATACCTGCGCCTGCGCCAACTCGCCCACACCCCGGTCATTGGTAACGTCTATGTGCTGAGCCGCTTTGTGGCGCGGTTGTTCAACCAGATGAAAATCCCCGGAGTGATACTAACCGACGAGTTGGAGGCGCTTTGTCAGAAGCAAGGGGCATCGCCGGACAAGGGCAAGGTGTTTTTCCATGAGTTTGCGGCGAAGCAGTTGGCTATCTATCGCGGGCTGGGCTACGGAGCTGGCTATTTGGGTGGGGTGCACAGTTATGCGGAGATTGAGGCGATTTTGAAGGTGAAAAACTCGTTCGCCAAGGATGATTGGAAACTCTTCGCCAAAGAAATCTCCTTCTGCCGCCCCGGCGAATTCTTCCTTTTCGAACCCGACCCAGATACCGGACTGTCCCGCCCGGGCACCGTCAACGGAGATTGGCAAAAATCCCTGACAACCCAACAATCTAGCAAAAACGTGAGCTTGGGCTATCTCCTCTCCAAGCGTTTCCACTCCCTCATGTTTGAACACGGCAAGGGCCTTGCGCCGCTGGCCACCACCCTTTGCCAGAACGCCGGCAATCCCAGCCAAGGACCCAAGTGGCTGCGCGGCATCGAGCACTTGTCAAAATTCCTGTGGTTTGGCTGCAGGGATTGCGGCGATTGCTCGCTGGGCGAGACGGCATTTTTATGTCCCGAATCGCAGTGCGCCAAGAACCAGCGCAACGGCCCGTGCGGCGGCACCCGCGACGGCCGATGCGAGGTCTTCGACTACGAATGCATTTGGGCCCGTGCATACGACCGGATGAAATACGAGGGCCGATCCGAACAATTGCTAGGGCACGTGCCGGTCATTCAGAACCAAGGTCTGCGCGGCACCTCGAGCTGGGCGAATTATTGGCTAGGCAAAGATCACGCGGCGAAGCAAGACTCCCCCACCCCCCCATGAACCGACCTCCCCTCCACGTCATCGGCGAGCTGATGAACCATTCCTATGGCCGAGCCCGCAAAGCCTGGCAGGCCCGCGACATCGCCGGCTATCAGGAACTGGCAAAACTCCAAACCGCTTTAGGCGTCTCTTATCTAACGCTTAACATCGACGGCACCCGGATCCTTCCCGTGACGCTTCAGGAGATGCTGGAATTCCTCCCCCAACTCATCCCCGCGATCCAAGAGGTGAGCTCCGTGCCTATCAGTTTTGACAACCCCGACGTGGCGTTCCACCGCGAATGCCTCAAGCACTACGATCCCGCAAAATCCATCGGGCGTCCCATCCTCAATTCCATCGCGGTATCGAGGCATGACATCGCCGCCATGATTCAACTCGCCAAGGATCACGACATGAACGTCATTGTCATGGCTTCCGAATGCCTGAGGCCCGGTGGCTTGCACGGTCCGGCCACCAGCGTGGAAGATATTCTCGACACAACCCGCTATTTTGTGGCGATGTTGCGTGAGCAGGCCGGCATTGGATGTGATCGAATCATTGTGGATCCGGGGCTGGCTCCGATCGCCTCAGACACCAGTGGCTTGATCAATCTGTGTCTCGATTCGATAGCCGCCCTGCGTGCAGACCAGAATCTGCAAGGCATTCACATATCTGTGGGCCTTTCCAACTTTGCGTTAGGCGCGCCGAAGTCGATGCAAGTGGCTTTGGAGCGTGCATTTTTGCGCCTAGCGATGGATGCCGGCATGGACTTTGCGCTCGCCAATCCCGAAAAAAACACGGTTCCCCTGGCCCAAGATGCCAAGCTGGTTCGCGAACTCAGCCGCATCCTTGATGAAGGCCGCGTGCGCTCCGGCGAATCAGCCGAAGATGCCGGTTATCGTCAACTCGACGCGTTGATGGACCTGTGGAGCGATCCTAATTGATTGGAAAATGCCCGCACTATCGATGCATCCGGACGTCCTAGCCAACCTGCGCGTCACCCCCGCCCATCCGCTGCGCTGGATCGTCGTCGGAAAATTGCTTGATGCGGCGAATCGCCAGGTTCTGACGAATGCCCACCTCATCTATAACTCGTCCAATATTGTGTATGTCGGCAACGAGCCACCCTCTGCGGCACTTGCAGGCGACCTCCATACCCCGGATTTGATTTTGGCGGATTTCACGGCGCTGCCCGGCCTGATCGAGGGCCACTCGCACACGTTTTTGGAAGGGGCGGAGTTGGCAGCAGACAAGCGCGGCGACTATCAGAAACAGGATCCCGGCACACTCTATCAGTTGGCCGCAGCCCGGCTGCACGTCCTGGCCCGGTTGGGTATCATTGCGATGCGCGACGGCGGGGACAAGGACGGGGTTGGCCTGCGGCTGAGCCGGGACACAGTCCCTGAGAGGTGCCCTGCATTCACCGCACGGGTTTTTAGTCCCGGGGCTGGCATTCACCGGCACGGCCGCTACGGCGGATTTTTCAGCACGCCTGTAGAAGATCACTCATCCATCGAGAGTTGTGTGCAAG
>CAIQXC010000903.1 GCA_903875675.1 Akkermansiaceae bacterium | reverse complement strand
ATTACGATCAGGGCAGCACTTCGATCCTGAAGAACTGGTGGGGGGTGCCTGGGGTGATTGCAATGGTGGCGGTGCCCGCGCCGTTTACATCGGTAGCCACCGTGCCATGGTCCTCGATGAAGGGTCCCGGTAGCGAGGTGCTGCCGCGGACTGCGTAGGTGGTCGCGGGTGTTCCCGTGAACTTCAAAATGAAATTTCCCGCCTCGATGGATGTCGAAACGACGGCCAGCGGCGCTGGTGGCTGGAGAACCGTGACGGTGAGCGTTTGCGTGAAGCTGCCGCTCGGGCCGTCGAATGTTAGATTGTAGGTCGTGGTGACGGAAGGTGTTAGCGTCACCAGGGCGTTGCCATTGGCCAGCGGGACGTTGCCGACGCCGTGATCGATGCTCACTGCGGAGATGTCCGCGCCGACTTTCACACTCAGTTCGGTGGATTGGCCGGCACCGATGGTAGAGGCCGTGGTGGCCAATTGGATCACCCCCTTGGTTTCGCTCCACCAAGCGGCGCGGTGGGACGCGATGCGGGAGTCCGTCCGGTCGCCGTCGGCATTGGGATCGTCTAGCAGCGTGTTGTAAATCGCAATTTCATCGATTTGGCCTTTCCAGAATTCGGAGTTGAGCGACTTGTTGACGCCGATGTTCCAATTGCCTGTGGATGCTTCGAACAAAATGTTTGGATCAAACGTGCTGCCGTCCCTGCATCCACATCAAAGAATCCCTGCAGCTCGGTGCTCGTGTACAGCACGGTTTCACCCGCCTTGAAGGTGAGCGTCACCGGGTTTGGAGCCTCGCCCTGGGTGACTTTCCAATGGAGGCGAACCCCGCCCGCAGTGCCGAGTTTGGTGGCAATGAATCCTTTCACGGTGGGTGACTGGTATTGGAGCACGGTGACGGTGACGCTGCGGGTGAACGGCCCGCCAGGCCCGTTGGTACTGACTTGATAGGTAGTGGTGACGGTTGGGTTGACCGTCACGCTGGAACTGCCATTGAGCGGCGGCACCGGGCCGACGCCATGGTCAATGGTCACGGACGTGACATCCGCGCCGACGCTGGCGAGAAGTTGCACGGGATCTCCGGCATTTGCCGTGGTTTTGGAGCTAACGAAATCGAGCAGGCCGGAGGTTTTTTCCCACCAGGCGTTGCGGTGGGCGGCGATCCGCGAATCGGCGTGGTCGTTGTCGTTGTTCGGATCGTCGAGCACACGGTTATAGACTGCGATTTCGTCAATGGATCCTTTCCAATAGTTGTCGGTGTATGCCTTGCCAATGCCGATAATCCATTCGCCGGTCGATGATTCGAGCAAAAGGTGCGGATCGAAGGTGCTGCCGTCCGGGTTGGTGCCATCCGCAGTGGATCCGATCTGCACGCCATCGCGATACCAGCGGATCTCAGTGTGAAGCTTGTCAACCACCACCACGAGATGCGCCCAGGTATCGTCATGGAGCGTCTGGTCGGCCTCCTTGATGGTGCCGCCAGCCAGATCAGTTAGAATCGAGCCACTCGCAGTGGAGGAGAGGATGAACCTGCCGCCGGTGCCGCGTTGTGCGATGATCACCGGTTTGGCTCCCACGGCACCGGGTGAGCGCCGGACCACCGCTTCAATCGTGAAACCGGCAGTGACATTGCCGGGATCGAGAATGAGATCGGTGACGATGCCGCTGCCGCCGTCCGGTTGAACGATCAGCTCGAGGGTTCCCGCCTGATTCCACGAGCCCGAGAATGAATAGGCGGTGCCTGCGTTGAGCTTGCCAATGGGGCTTTGCACCGCGATGGCGGGCAACGAGGTATCGTTGAGCGACGCTGGAACCGTCTTGTCGTTGGAGGTCTGTTTCGAGAGCAGGGTCGGAACCCCATCAATCAAATACAGCCCGATCCCATTCGAGGTGCCGCCCACCTCGATCAGCAGCACCGTCCTAGCCGCGCCCACGACGGCCCGGTCCAAGTCCGCCGCCGTTGGCGTGAAGGCAATGTTAAACGTCGCACCCAAAACAAGCTGGGCAGTTCCCAGCACCGGTATGCCGGACTTGCTCCCGGCCGTGCTGCCATCATCGACAATCCCTTTCACGTCGCTGTCATACAGCGCCGTCGCCGAACTCAAGCCGACGAGGACCGCGCTGTGGGCAACACTGGCCGCCATCACGGCTGCTAACCAGTTCACCCCTATCCATTTCGCGGGGTTTGATGTGGAATTCAAAATACGGTGATGTTTCATTGGCTGCTGCTGGGATTGCTTGATGGTTGGGGTTCAAAATCCGTCGGATGGCGTGACGGATATTGTTGACGGGGGCAATTCTTATAAGAACAGTCGGGAATAGTCGAGACTTTTTTTCTGCCTGACGCAATAAATTTTTTTACGCATCGCGCAGGCATCCTGCCTGTGAGGGAAGAAAGCGCTTCCAGCCTGTCTGCAGATGAGACGACAGGCATCCAGCCCGTCTTCCATGACAGGCTGGATGCGTGTCCTCCCTCACTGACGCGATTGTGGTGGATTGAGAGTGGCGGATTGACGGACCTGTGGTTTCATGGGGCGGTTGCCGACAGGACGCTGGCATCCACAACCCGATATTTTTCCAGTGATGAAAGCGAGCCCTGCCAGTTTTTTTGCACTTGATCAGCGAGGTGACTTTTTACCAGACATCCACCAATCGACATGCCCACCGATTCCTATGCGCCGCTTCGGCGTCCTGCCTTCCGCCGATTTCTGGCTGGTGCCCAGGCCGTCACCCTTGCCAACCAAGTGCTGGCCATCACTGCGGGCTACCACCTTTACGACCTGACCCACTCGGCGTGGTGCCTGCTGCTCGTCGGATTGATGAGCTACCTGCCGATTTTTCTGTTCAGTCTGCCAGCCGGTTGGGCGGCCGACCATTTCGACCGCCGCAAGGTCCTTAGCTTGACGCTGTGCCTGCATTTTTCAGCCAGCGCCGGGTTGCTTGCCTTGGTGCTGAGCGATGGCCCGCAGTGGCCATGGTACCCGTTGTTGTTTTTGGCGGCCACCAGCCGGGCGTTTTACACGCCGTCAGCGGTATCGCTTTACCCGCTGCTGATAGAGCCCGGGGAGATGCCCCGGGCGGTGAGCTGGAACAGTGCGAATTATCAGGCAGCCGCCATTGTGGGACCCATTTTGGGCGGCCTCCTGCTGCACCATTTCGGGGTGGCCGGGGCTCTTACTTTTGTGGGGGCGGGGGCCGTGCTATATCTCGCATTGCTGCCGGGCTTGGCGCTGCTGCGCCACCCGCCGGAGCCGCTGGTCGAGTCGCTGAAGGACAAGGTGCTCGGAGGATTTTCATTTGTGTGGAACGACAAGGCGATCCTCGGTGCCTTGTCGGTGGATTTTGTGGCGGTGCTTTTCGGCGGGGTTGAAGGGATTTTGCCGATGTTCCAGAAGGACGTCCTGCATTGCGGGCCGCTGGGCCTCGGCTTCCTGCGAGCCGCCATGTTTGCCGGTGCCCTGGTGATGAGCTTTTTCATGGCCCACCGCCCACCGCTGCAAAAACCCGGCAAGATCATGCTGGCCTGCGTGGGCGGATTCGGGCTGTGCATGCTGTGCTTCGCCGCATCGCGCAACCTCTACCTTTCACTGCTGGCGTTGATGGCCGCAGGTATGCTCGACCAAGTCAGCGTGCTGGTGCGCCAGACGCTGGTGCAGGTGCGCACCCCGGAAGGCCTGCGGGGACGGGTGCAGGCGGTCAATTTCCTATTCATCGGCTCGTCCAACGAGCTCGGCGAAGTCGAATCCGGCCTCAGCGCCGGCCTGCTGGGCCCGGTGGGTTCAGTGGTGCTTGGCGGGGTTGCGGTCTTGGTGGTGGTGAGCCTTTGGGCCGTAAAGTTCCCTTCACTGAGGGACTTGCCAGGGCTCGGACCACGCGAAAAATCTCCCTAGCGAGGCTGCGCCTCAGACCCAAAACCCAAGACTTGAAGACACAAGGGCAGAGAACTTGGGCTAACGAAAGCATCTTGGGCTTTTCAAGGACTCCAGGCGCTGGCAAGTGAGGCCACCTCCCAAGGCGGCAAGCCAAGGCCACTGGCCAGATCATTGAACTCGGCAACTTCCGCTGCCGTGAAAAGCAAGCCGCCGGCGGCATCGGAGCGCTTGCGGGCGTCGGCTTCGAGTTGGCCGGGCAGCAGGGCGGAGGAGTTTCCATGGCCAAGAACGTCGCCAATCACGGCGGCAAGATTGCTCGCTTGGCTGCGACCACAGGCAAAATTGCCACCGGATAGGGCGTCGGGGTGGATGACTTGAAAATAGAAGACCGGGGTGTTTTTTTCTCCGGAGCTCAGAATCGGGCGGCCGCGCAGGGTTGGGAGCGAACCGCCAATGAGCCCACCAAATATCTCGTTGATGAGCGAAAGACCGTAGCCCTTGTGAGCCCCAAATGGCAGCAGCGACGCCACAAGGTTCGGATCTGTGGTGGGCTGGCCCGCAGCATCCACAGCCGCCCCCGGCGGCAGCGGCTTGCCTTCGCGCTTGAGCGCCTGGACCCGCCCCATGGCGACGGTGGAGGTGGCCCAATCGATGACGATGGGAAAGCCGTTCGCCTGGGTGGCGGGAATCCCCCAAGAGTGGGGATTGGTGCCGAGAGTCGGAAATTTACCGCCGAAAGGCACAACTTCGGCAAGGGCTGAGGTGCAGTTGGTGTAAGCAAAATACCCGCGCTCGGCCGCCTCCATGACGTATCCCCCACCCCACAGGTAATGGAAGGCATTATCCACGGCGATTTGACCGATGCCGAATTGATCGGCCAACTCGATGGCACGATTGATGGCTCGATATGCTACAGACTGGCCGAGTTTCTTGTTAGCATTCCAGCATTCGGAGGCGGCGAATCGGCTCGGCAACACCTCAATGTGCGCACCGGGAATGCAGCCGCCCACGGCCGAGCCGAACAGGTGATCGAGGTGCAGGGCCTTGAGCGCATGATGGGTCCGGATGCCGTGGCGAGCGGCTTCGGCGGCGAGTTTGGCCCCCTCGGCCGCCTCCTCAGCCGTGAAGCGGCGGGCTTGATAGGCACGAGTGACAAGTTGGTCGTGGGCGGCACGGGGGATGACGAGAAATTCGGACATGATTGCGGGCGTTGAGCCGAACAAGCATGTCCGCCGCCGAACGGATGTCGAGGGCGGAAAAAATATCGGAGGGATCTCAGAAAAAACTTGAAAATGTCCAAACTGAGAGTAATTTAGCGCCATATGAAACAGGCAATCGGAGGAGCCAGCTATATTGGAGGCCTGCGGGAGAGGCTAGCCGCCCGCAGGAACGTCGGCGTGACGCTGCGGGAAGAAAGCGTGCTGGAAGACTCACCCACTGCGATGATCGCCAAAATCCGTCGTGGGCTGGCCATCGGGGAGTTTTCATTTCTAGCGGATTGGCTGGCCAGCACCGAGGATGAATTAGCCCGTTGGCTCGGTATCTCACGCGCCACGCTGCACCGGCGCAAGAAATCCGGCCAGCTGGATGCCGGAGAAAGCGAGCGCCTCATCCGTGTGGCCCGCCTGATGGCACGTGCCTGCGAGGTATTTGAGTCGGAAGAATCCGCCCGCTCGTGGCTCAAGCGCCCAGCCCTGGCGTTGGCCGGAGAAAGCCCGCTGGTTTTCGCAGATACCGAGGTCGGTTCGCGGGAGGTGGAATACCTGCTAGGCCGACTCGAGTACGGGGTGCTATCCTAACCTGCCGCTGCCGATGTTGGTCTATCGCATCATCAAACCGGCCTTTGCGGCGAGCGCCCTCACTGGCGAAGGGGCCCGGCGCTATGGCGGGCGCTGGAACCCGCCAGGTATGGCATGCGTTTACGCTGCCGGCAGCCGCGCTCTGGCGGCTCTGGAATTGCTGGTGCATGCCAGCCCGGAATGGCTGCGCATGGAGTTTCTCCTGTTAGAAATCGAACTGCCCGACGCACTCATCGAGACAGGCCTGAGGCCACCAATCGGCTGGGACAAGCTGCCGGCTGGAGCGAGTTCACAGAATTTCGGAGCGCACTGGCTTCGCCACCCGCTGGCCCCAGCCAAGGCAGCACTCGCAGTTCCCTCCAGCCTCATTCCCGAGGAAACCAACTATCTGCTCAACCCACTGCATCCGGCGTGGTCGGACGTGCACATCTGCAAGCGCCGCCGCTTCCAACTTGATCCGCGACTGGGCACGACGTGAGTTCAATCAAACGATCACAGGCATCAGTGGGTCCTCATCTATAAAGCCTCAAAATCTTCAGATTTCGGGGGCTGGATGCCCCTCCATGCAAGGTGCTAAACGCAGTGCGAGGCCGCCGACCTCCGATCGACGACCCCGCTAGACCGGAGAAAACCCATTAACTCCGGAAATCTTCGCGCCCGCTGCCGAGGCGGCGGCAGTGACAGTCCATCCCTTGGTTCGTGCAGGACCGCACCGGGTGCAACAAGGTGCTGAAGGCTGATGAAACTATGAGAAATGACTTCATGGCGGGCGAATGAATGAACCCTATAAAAATCCCGATGGTTTGTAACCTATACCTTGGTATATTTACGCCCCCCGCACACCGGACCTGCGCATGAAGGCATATCACTCGGTGCCGGGTAGTTTCGGCGTCCCGCCCAATCGTGTGTGGCAATTAGGCAGAGCGGGAGCCAGGTAGGAATAAGGCGGCGGCCAGCTTGCTGGCGAGTATCCCCTTCAAGAAGAGTGGGCATCCTGCCCAATCCTGTCCATTTAGCTTGAGATTACTTCGGAAAGGTTGATATTCGCCTGCATGGCAAGGCATGCAAAAATCATCTCCCAAGGAAACACAGCCACCGAACATCTCAGTGTCGGGGTGCTGTCGCTGTGTTACCCCCTCCCGGCGGTCCGGGCGGTCGTCGAGGAATGCGGCAAAATGGACTGAGCTACGAGGACAGCATCCAGATCATAAGATCCACTCAGGCAGGCCCGGTCCTGTCATTTTCCCCCGAAGGTGCTCCGCCAAAATTAATTCGACAAATGCTTTGGAGATGTTAAGCTTCTCGCATGAAGCTCAACATCACAGCGGAAACTCGGAAGATTTGGGAGCAAACTCTCGCTCAGCTCAACGGCCAGGCGCGGCGATTATTCATGGCCTCGGTGATCGTCGGTCTGGGACGGGGCGGAGCGGCATGGGCCAAACGCGAATTGGGCTGGGATCGCACCACCGTAAAGAAAGGCTTGTGCGAGTTGAACAGCGGCGTGGTCTGTATTGACAATGTCCGGTTGCGCGGGCGGAAAGGATTCTCGCTGAAACTACCGCAGTTGAAAGCCGATTTGCAGGCCATCGGAGAAGCCTCCAGCCAGACGGATCCGACCTTTCGCACAACTCAACTGTATCGTCGGCTAACGGCAGCGGAGGCCAAGCGCCAACTCATTGAAAGAGGCTACACTGAAGCGCAACTGCCCTCCGAACGAAGTCTGTGCAGGATGCTTGGAGAGCTCGGTTTCGCACCGAGCCGGGTCGCAAAAAGCAAGCCGTTGCGGAAGATTCCCGAGACCGATGCCATATTCGATACAGTCCACCGGATCAATGCCGAAGCCGATGCTGATGCCGGCACGATCCGACTTTCCATCGACACCAAGACCACCGTACTCATCGGCAACCTCAGCCGCGGCGGCAAGAGCCGCAGCGAGCATCAGGCGCTTGATCACGATCTCGAACCCGAGGCCAAACTCACCCCTTTCGGAATTCACCGGCCCGACACTGCCGAAACCTGGCTGAGCTTCACCACCGGCAACGCAACGGCGGACTTCATGGTGGACCGACTGTCGGAAATCTGGCCCACTCTTAAAAAAACGGTCATTCTCCACATACCCTCGTAATCAATGCCGATAACGGCCCGGAAAACAGCGGTGTGCGCACGCAGTGGCTCAAGCGCCTGGTGGAATTCTCGGCGTTCCACCAAGTGGATGTGCAGATAGCTTGCTATCCATTACCTATCAAAAGGACAAGCCCTCAAGAGGGGAGCAGATCCGAAAGACCACGGCCGAACCAGGCGGTCCAGCGAACGGGGGCCAGTCGATTCGCTCCGAGACAGATCGAAGCTAAGTTACGCCTCGGTAGGCTTGATCAGCTCAAAAGCACCGAGATCGTCACGATGTTTCACCATAGACGCAACGAAGCATGTCCAGATTCCTGCCGCTGTCTCGGAGCAACTGCACATTCTTGTCACGCCAAGCCTCCAGCGCCAGCAGTCCAGTCGGATCGCCAGCGGCCTTTTCATACAGTCCGATGAAGCCGATGGGTTGCGTTGTCATGATTCCTTCCGTCACGGATTTCATACGTTGAAGCCAAAAGCTGCCAGTTTGCCCCACACCACCAAGAATCCATTTGTGTCTGATATGAACGACATTGATTGACACAACGTCCGCCATAGCGGATGGTCATTCGCGTGTCACCGATACCTTCCATTCCGCTGCCAGCCGCCCACGCGCTGCTTAAACTGGGTCGTGATCTTGCGCTCGCGCGGCGCAAACGCGGCATCTCCACCGCCGATATGGCGGAGCGCCTGCTTGTGAGTCGCGATACGCTGTGGCGCTTGGAACGGGGGGATCCCAGCGTCGCCATGGGCACACTGGCAACCGCTGTGTTTGTCCTCCAATTGCACGAGCGCCTCGGCAATTTAGCGACTCCGGCCAGCGACGCGCTCGCTCTCAGTCTGGATGAAACCCGCCTTCCAAAGCGCATCCGCCGCAGTCGCTCATGAGTGTCGAAGTTCACATCGACTGGGCGGAACAGACCCGACTCGTCGGGATCATCCACAGCGCCACACGCAGTCCGACGGTCACCTTCGAGTATGCGCCCGAATGGCTCGCCAGCCCGGACGCGTTCGCCATTGATCCGCCGGGTTACGGTTGCAGGGAGTAGCGTCGCCTTGATCACCCGCTTCGACCGCGATGGCACGCGGCGCATCCCGTTCATCTCTGCCAACAGCTTGTTAGGTCTGCCGCCGGGCGAGGCCGGGGCCTACACCCTGCTTGCCGATGGCATTCGTCAATTCGGCCATCACGTCACCGCCGATCTGGGTGAATTGTGGCGTCGTCTTGTCTATTCACTTCTCGTCAGCAACTATGACGACCACCTCCGCAACCACGGTTTTCTCATGCTCGCTGCGGGACGTTGGGCGCTTTCCCCTGCCTACGACCTGAACCCGGTGCCGGAAATGGATCGCACGCAGATGCCCGCGACACCCATTTCCGAGCGACAGGAGCCACCCGCCATCGCCGCCGCACTTGCTGCCGCGCCCCGCTTCGGGCTGCACGCCACGGCCGCACGGGCGATTCTGCGCGAAGTCTTCACTGCCGTCTCCGGTTGGCGCCACGCCGGCAAAGACTTGCGCCTCAAAGCCTCCACCCTCGACACTTACGCCACCGCCTTCGATAATCCGCTCATGGCTGAAGCCGGGAAACTCGCGTGAGCCACGGCCCACGCCGGTTGTCGCTGAAGACCGCATCTTTCTGACCTGTTTCTACGACGGATCCTATATGCTCGGAATGAAACAGGATCCACCATCCGTGACCAAGATATGGCATCGGCAGGGGCGCAGTGAAATGGATACGGATGCGCTACATGCCATGATTGCCACACCGATCCTTCAGGATAACTCCGCGAGTAGAAGGTAGCCGAACAGGCTGGCTGCAACTCGTTTCATGGGTGATGGATGTTAGGATTTCACCAAGGACATGCAGTAGAACATTTCCGTGGCGATCTGCTTGCTTTGAGACTCTCCCCTCTCAGTCAGAACCGCTAAGACATCGCATTTATGATGAAAGATGGCATGCGACCCCGGGCGAGAGGGGCGGGAAAAATTCGCATTCGCAGCTTGACGAGAGAGCGCGGTGCCCTAGATTGGCGCTGGTTTTCGGCCACGGTCGGAAGCGATATTTGCCAAGTTCCCTCTCAGTTTCCCCTTTATCGTCATGATCACCCGCATTCTAACCGGCCTTATTGCAGTTGCCAGCATGCTGCTCGTCTCTTGTTCCCCCTATCCAGAACACCCGAACAGGGGCCCGAAATCTGCTGTCAAGCAAACCAAGCCGAGTCCAGCGCAAGCCGAGCAGGCCAAGATTCAAGCCCAGCAAGAGGCACAAAAGCGGGCGGAGGAGGAGAAACGGATGCAGGCGCAAGCCGAGCAAAAGATCATTGAACCGGTCCAGGAACGGGAAGTGAGCCCGCCTGACAAGCCGGCACCGGCCGAACCGAAGCGTTTTGACTGGCCGACCGCCAAGAAGGTACCCGGCAAGGAAGGCGTTGTGCTGAGCCCATACAACAATATGCAGGTAAGCATACGCAATGAGGATGGCACGCTCATTCCCAGCCGGACCCTGGTGAGCGACCCGACCTACCCAGCTTCGGAGAAAAAGCGCTTCTTCGTACCCTGAGTAGGCGTCCCCGGCCAGGCGTATGCCGAAAAAAGGCCGGTCTGAGATGGCCACTGGCAGTGGCTGATGGACCCCCTTTTCCCACAGCCTTCCCTTGACGGGTTGGCTGTTTTGGTCAAAGTGACCCGCGCTCCCCCCTTGTCCTCGTCGTTCCACATCCATCGCATGGCCAGATCTCCCCTCCTCACCCTGATCCCGCGACTTCCCGCTTGCCTCACCGCGCTGGGCTGCTGCTTGCTGGGATCCTGTCATCCCTATCAGGAAAATCCGCCCTATCGGCCGACGCCCCGCACGCTCCCAAGGCCCGCGCCTGCCGTTGTTGCCGCCCCCGCGCCAGTCGCTGTTCCAACCGTCATTCCTGCAGCGCCTGTCGTGCAACCCAAGGCCCAACCCAAGGCCCAACCCAAGCTGCCGGCCACGCCCCCGGCCACAGCGCCGGAGCATCGGGCTCAAGCCACGACCGTCCGCCCGCAACCGTTGCCCGCCAGCCAACCCACCGCTGCGCCGCCGCCCAAGCGCCCGTCAAATCCCGCCGTCGGGAAACCCCCGTCTGTAGCTCCCAACGCGGAGTGGCCAGTGGCCAACCCGGCACCCGGCAAACCGGGTTACGTCCTGAGCCCGTACAACCACAAACTCATTCTGGTGCGCGGCATCCCCAGCGGTGCCGTCGTTCCCGACCCTGCCACCCCAGACTCTGACAAAAAATATTTCCGCGTCCCCTGACAAACCAGTCTGGTCCGGCCAACCCGGTTGTTGCAACCTGCGCCGCCGCAGTCCGGCCCCCACAAGCCCGGTGGCAATTTTCGAATGAGAGACACCTTTCCACAAATAGCCATTCTCGGTGGCGGGCTGCTGGGCGGCTCGCTGGCCCTCGCGCTTGGCTCGATTGAGAAGCCGCCGCTAGTCCGGCTATGGGCACGCCGCGAGATGACGGTGGCAGAGGCGAGGCACCGCGGTATCGGCCATGCCACCCCCCGTCTGGACGAAGCGCTCGCCGATGCCAGCTTGGTCATTTTGGCGGTGCCGGTCGGGAGCATGCCGGAGTTGGTCAGTGCGGCGCTGGCTGCGGGATTGCCTGACCATTGCCTGCTCACCGATGTGGGCAGTGTGAAACAAACGCCGCATCAGACGATTGCCCCGATCTTGGCAAATTCCCCGGTGACCTTTATCGGCAGCCACCCAATGGCCGGTTCCGAACAAACCGGCATCTCCGCCGCCGACGCTCGCTTGTTCAACGGCGCCGCCTGCCTGCTCACCAACGACGACGATGCCCCCGCCCCTCTGTGCACCGCGCTGGAACGCTTCTGGCAAGCCATCGGCTGCCAAACCACCTGGATGAGCGCCGCCGCCCACGACGCCTCGGTCGCCCGGATCAGCCACTTACCCCACATCCTCGCCGCCTCTGGGGCCCGCATTTGCCTCGACGACCCGAGCCTCGCCCGCTTCGCCGGCGGTGGCCTGCGCGACACCACGCGGGTTGCCGCAGGCAATCCGGAGATGTGGGCGGAAATTCTCATCGAGAACCGCCAGTCTATCGCCGGGCCCCTGCGCGAATCACTGAACGACCTCGCCGCTCTGCTAACCTTCCTGGAGGCTGGCGAACAAGAGCCAACCCGGCAGTGGCTGGCCACCGCCAAGCAGCGGCGCGACGGGCTGATCCTGGATCGGAAACTAGAAACCACAAATTTCACGAATACCGAGTGAGTTATGCCTTTTCAGGCATCACGCACCGACCTAACGTCAGCCATCCTACTTTTCAGCCATGTCCGAACTCCGCGTCACAGCCATTGCATCACTCCATGCCGAATTCAGCGTGCCGGGGGACAAGAGTATTTCCCACCGCGCCGCCATTTTCAGTGGCTTGGCTAACGGCCTCTGCAGCATCCGCAATTTCCTGCCCAGCGAAGATTGCATCAACACCCTCAACGCCATGCAGGCCCTCGGCGCCCGCTACGAAGTGCTCGAAGAACTCTCCGGATATGGCCCAAACCAGCTGGTCATCCACGGCCGGTCCATGCAATTGAGCGCCCCGACCACGCCGATCGATTGCGGCAATTCCGGCACCGGCATGCGGTTGCTGGCGGGATTGTTAGCCGGCCAGTCATTCGACTCCGAGCTTTTTGGCGATGCCTCACTCTCGTCCCGACCGATGGGCCGCGTCACCAACCCGCTTGGCCAAATGGGTGCCCGCATCGAAACCCGCGGAGCCAAACCCGGCTGCGCCCCGCTTTTCATCCATGGCAGTGCCCTAACGCCCATCACCTATCAAATGCCGGTGGCCAGCGCCCAGGTGAAAAGCGCGGTGCTGCTGGCCGGCATGTTTGCCAAGGGGACCACCACCGTCATTCAGCCGGCCGAGACGCGCGATCATACTGAGCGCATGCTTGCGGCCTTCGGCATCGCCACCCATCAAGACGGCCAAGCCATCTCAATTGACGGCGGCCAGATGCCACAAGCCTGCGAGTTCAGCGTGCCGGGCGATATTTCGAGCGCGGCATTTTGGTTAGTTGCAGCCGCCGCGCTGCCGGGCTCGCGACTTCTGCTCAAAGACGTCGGCCTCAATCCGACCCGAACGGCCATTCTCAAGGTGCTTGGGCGGATGGGGGCACACATGATAGAAACGAACCAGCATGCCACTGGCGAGCCCGTTGGCAACGTTGAGATCCACGGTGCGCCGCTGACCGGCACCACTCTTTTGGCCGAGGAAATCCCCAACCTCATCGACGAAATCCCGGTGCTCGCCGTGGCGGCCGCCTTGGCCAGTGGCCGCACCCTCATCCGCAATGCCCGCGAATTGCGCGTCAAGGAAACCGACCGCATCACCACCGTGGTCAACAACCTCCGCGCCATGGGTGCCGAGGTGATCGAGTTCGACGATGGCATGGAAATCCAAGGCGGCCACCCGCTGCACGCCGCCGAAATTGATAGTTTCGGCGACCACCGCATTGCCATGGCCTTTGCCATCGCAGGGCTTTTTGCCGAGGGCGAGACGATCATCCGCAACACCGAGTGCGTGAACACATCCTATCCCGGCTTCGCCCATCACCTGCAGGCGATTTTGGAGCAGCGCTCCACGCCCGACGCCTTCACCCTCCCCACTCATTCCCATCTGTGACCTCCTCTCCCCACTTCGCTATCGCCATCGACGGCCCGGCCGCCTCCGGCAAAAGCACCCTCGCCCACCAACTCGCCACCCGCCTCGGCCTGGTCATGGTCAACTCCGGTGCCATGTACCGCGCCGTCACCTGGCAAGTCCTCCAGCAAAACATCGACCCCCACGACTCCGCCGCTGTGCTCAACCTGCTCGCCGCGCTTGATATCCAATGTGGCGACGACGGACTGAGCTCCACCATCACCATCAACGGCCACGACCCCGGCGACGCCCTGCGCAGCGAAGCCGTCAACGCCAATGTCTCTATCATCGCCGCCATCCCACAAGTGCGCGACATCCTCGTCGCCCTCCAGCGCGACTACCTCACCCGCACCAACGTCGTCATGGAAGGCCGCGACATCGGCTCCGTCGTCTTCCCGAACACCCCATACAAAATCTACGTCCACGCCGACGAACACGTCCGCGCCGCCCGTCGCAGCGATATGGGCGAAATCGACTCCGTCGCCCAGCGCGATGCAGCCGATAGCAAGCGCGCCACCGCCCCGCTCATGATCGCCAGCGGTGCCACCGTGCTCGACAACTCACACCACTCGATTGAAGGCAGCGTGACTGCCGCTCTCGCCATCCTCAAACAACAGGGCCTGCCACTCTGAAGATCGGTTCATGGTTATTTATTAGAATCTGCCAATTCCATGACCCGCCATTTTCCCACATTCCCGATAACTCATAACCGATACCTGCCGCAGAGCGGCCCACCCCAATGACATGGATTTACTGGCTAGGTTGGATATCCCTCGGCTCGGCATTCCGGGCCTTTTACGGCTTGCGCATTGAAGGGCGCGAACATCTGGTGAGTGAAGGGGCGGTGCTGGTTGCAGCCAATCACCAAAGTTATATGGATCCACCGTTGTTGGCGAATTTGTATGACACGCCGATGTTTTTCATTGCCCGCAAGACACTCTTCCGCGGCTTCTGCAATTGGCTCTACCGCCAGTGGAATGCCTTCCCCTTGGATCAGGAAAAACCGGACTTGGCCGGCCTCAAACAGATCATTCGCCTGCTCAAATCCGGCGAACGGGTAGCCATCTTCCCGGAAGGCTCCCGCACCTTGGATGGCTCCATCGCCGAGGCCGCCCCGGGCGTCGGATTCGTCGCTGCAAAATCCGGTGCGATCATCCAACCCGTGCGCATCCGCGGTGCCTACGAGGCGTTGCCACGTGGCGTCAAATTCCTGCGTCCGTCGCGCATCAGCCTGACCATCGGCCCGGCGATCCGCTTCAGCGCGGATGAGTTAAAGCAAGCAGCCAGCGACAAGGGGGGGTACGATCTGTTAGCTAAACGCATCATGCTCGCCATCCACCAACTCTGAAAACACGCTGGCCTTTGCCAGCACACCGATCCGCCGTGTTATGACCTCGCCCACATCCCATCCTAACGACCCATTGCATGGCATCACGCTCGAAACCATCGTGACGTATCTGGTCAACCAACACGGCTGGGAAGAGATGGCCCGGCGCATTCCAATCCGCTGCTTCCTCTTCGATCCAAGCATCAAGTCCAGCCTCACTTTCCTTCGCAAAACCCCCTGGGCCCGCCTCAAAGTCGAAGAATGGTTCGTCACCGACTCCATCCGCCGAAACCTTTAATACGAAAAAAAACTTTCGGCCGGCCTACTTTATGGATTGCCGGATTATTAAGATTTGTTTCAAATATGCGCCAAGGCATGGCAAAACTGTTTTTTGTGCATGCCGGCAGCAGTGCAGTTGATCCCAGCGTTTGTGCCCGAGTCCCATAAAATTCTCATTGCCTGTGGTGGCACAGGCGGTCACCTCTTCCCCGGCATCGCAGTGGCGGAAGCGCTGGTGGCGCGTGGGCATGAGGTGCTGTTGCTGATTTCGGAAAAGCTGGTGGACGCGCAGGCCAGCGCAAAGTACTCTCAGCTGCGATTTGCACGTGTACCGGCAGTGGCCAAGCCGCCAACGTGCTCGCTGCGCATGCTGCCGTTTTTGTGGCGGATGTGGCGCTCACTGCGCCAATGCAACCGCCTCATCGACGAGTTTGGCGCAACCGCTGTGCTAGGCATGGGCGGCTTCACCTCACTGCCGCCTGTGTTCGCCGGCCACCGCCGCGGCCTCAACACGTTCATTCACGAATCCAACGCCCGCCCAGGCCGCGCCAACGTCCTCACCAGCCGGTTCTGCACCGGTATCTTCCTCGGCCTCGCGCCAGCTGGAAAATTTTTTTCCCGGCGTACCAGCGTGGTGACCGGCACGCCGGTGCGGCCGGAGATTTTGGATTTGCCATCTCGGGCGGAGGCCGCCGCGACCTTGGGCCTGGATCCATCCCTGCCGACGTTGTTGGTGACCGGCGGCAGCCAGGGTGCCCATCGCCTCAACGAACTATGCGCCCAAACCGCCGCCAACCTGCCTCCTAACACCCAGGTGCTGCACATCGCCGGCAACGCCGACTTTTCCCGCTTATCCCAAATCACCGCCGCCCACGCCGCCTACCATGTCCTCGGCTTCTGCGACCAAATGCCCGCCGCCTACGCCATCGCCGACCTGGTCATCGCCCGCTCCGGTGCTTCAAGCCTAACTGAAATAGCAGTCGCCGCCCGCCCATCGATCCTGGTCCCCTACCCGTTCGCCGCCGACGATCACCAAACGCGCAACGCCGAAATCTACGCCAACGCCGGCGCTTCCATCTTGGTTCAGGAAACCGACCTCACCCCGCAAAAACTCGCGGACCTAAGCCGTTCCATTCTCCTCGACGCGGCAACCGCCAAACGCATGGGCGAGGCCGCCCGCAACCTTGCCATGCCCGACGCCGCCGAACGCGTCTGCACCGCCATCGAAAATAGTTTTTCTTCCGCCGCATGACTGATCTAACACAACGCCTGACCCGCCAAGACATCCCGTTGCATATCCACCTCATCGGCGTGGCTGGCTCCGGCATGAGCGGGCTGGCATTGCTATTGTTAGGCTTAGGCCACAAAGTCAGCGGTTCGGACCGGGTGACCACTGCAGAAACCGAACGCATGCAGGGCCTGGGCCTGATATTTTCCTCACCCCACGCGGCAGCTGCCGTCCAAGGCGCTGACGTGGTGGTTTTTTCCTCAGCCATCCGTCCGGCCAATCCGGCCTACGCAGCAGCACACGCCGCCGGTATTCCGCTGCTGCGGCGTGCCGAGTGCCTGGCCGCCATTCTCCACACCAAGCGCGGCATCATGATCGCCGGCACCCATGGCAAGACCACCACCTCGGCGATGACCGCCCACGCTCTGCGTGAAGCGGGCCTCAAACCCAGCCACTACGTTGGAGCTGAGATTCCGATTTTGGGTAGCAACGCACGCTGGGCGGCGGAAGGCGAGCACATGGTGGCGGAGGGCGATGAGAGCGATGGCACGCTCGTGCTCTATCACCCCGAGCACGCGGTCATTCTCAACATCGAGCCCGAGCATCTCGATTTCTATCGGGACATCGGGCACATTCGCGAGGTGTTCACCGCGCTGGCCGATCACACGACCGGCAAGTTGGTGTATTGCGCGGAAGACCCGGTGGCCCACGAGGTATGCAGCGGGCGGGCCAACTCGCTTTCTTATGGCTGGGAGGATGCCGACTACACGGCTGCCGACGTGCGCGATCTGAAGGGATCCTCGGCCTTCACCGTGAAGAAAAACGGCCATATCCTCGGCGACATCGAACTGGGTATTCCCGGCAACCACAACATCCTCAATGCCTTGGCCGCCATCGCCTTGGCCGACAGCTGCGGGGCCGAGTTTTCACTCGTGGCCCGCGCCCTGGCGACCTTCGCCGGTGCCAAACGCCGCTTCGAAACCAAGTACTTTTCGCCTCAGTTCCGGATCATTGATGACTACGGCCATCACCCGAGTGAACTGGCCGCCACGCTGCAAACCGCCCGCTCGCTCAAACCGGGGCGGCTCATTGTGTTGTTCCAACCGCACCGATACAGCCGCACCCAGGCGCTTGCGGAGGATTTTGGCAAAGTGCTGCAAGCCGCCGACCGGGTGTTTATCACCGACGTCTATCCAGCCTCAGAACCCCCCATCGACGGCATCTCCGGCGAAACCCTCATCGCTGCAATGCTTCGCCACGGCATGGTGCCAGCCACCTCGGTGCCAGACCTCACCACCGCCCATCACGCCGTCGGCAATTCCCTGAAACCCGGCGACTTGCTGCTGACCCTCGGTGCCGGCAATGTCCACGAAGCTGGCGGGCGCATCGCAGCAGACCTCAAGGTGCTCGAGGAAATGTGCGCTCTCATGCCGCCGGGCGAAATCACCGGCAGCCTGTATGAACCAATGAAGCGCCATACCACCCTGCTGGTCGGCGGCCCCGCCCAATACTGGCTCGAGCCTCACAGTTTTTACGGCTTTGCATTTCTGGTCGAATATTGCCGCGCCCGTGGCATCCCGGTGCGCGTCGTCGGCCGCGGCTCCAACCTCCTCGTCCGCGATGGCGGCATCCGCGGCGCCGTCATCCACCCCACCGGCGGCGTGTTCTCCGATGTCTCGTTAGACGGCCGCGGCCTCATCGTCGCAGGTGCCGGCGTGCGCCTCAAAAAACTCGCCGGCTTTGCCGCAGCAGCCGGTATTGGCGGCTTCGAATGGATGGAAGGCATCCCCGGCAACGTCGGCGGCGCCCTCCGCATGAACGCCGGTGCCATGGGCATGGATACCTTCGAGCAAGTCGTACGCGTCACCTTTTTGGATGAAGACGGCGTCATCCGCACCCGCGAACGCGCCGAAATTCAGGCCCACTATCGCAACGTCGCCGAGCTGCGCCGCAACTTCGCCCTCCAAGCGGTTTTCAAAGGCAAACCGGACACCTCCGCCAATATCAAACAACGCTGGGATGAGGGCCGCGAAAAACGCCGAAGCAGCCAACCGCTCAGCGCCTCAGCCGGCTGCGTGTTCCGCAATCCCGAGGGAATCGCCGCTGGCAAACTCGTCGATTCGTTAGGCCTCAAGGGCATGGTCATCGGCCATGCCGCTGTCTCCGAGGTGCATGGCAATTTCATCATCAACCAAGGCGGTGCCTCCGCTGCGGATATCCTCAAACTCATCGAAACCATCCGCCACCATGCCCAACAAAAACGCCACATCGAACTGGAAACCGAAGTGAAAATTCTCGGCGACGACGACGCGCAATTCTAAATCTGATAACTGCCCCCCCAATGCTATCTTCCAAAACTATCGCCGTTCTGATGGGCGGCCCGGGCTCAGAGCGCCAAATCTCACTCGCCTCAGGCACCGCTGTGCTCAAGGCCCTCACCGGCCTCGGACTCAACGCCATCGCAGTGGACGTCACCACCGCCCGCCTCAATCTGCCCGCCGCCACCGATCTGGCGTTCAACGTCATCCATGGCACCTTCGGCGAAGACGGCGAATTGCAGGAGTTGCTAGATAATCTGGGAGTCCCCTACACCGGAGCCGGTGCCGCCAGCAGCCGCCTCGCCTTCGATAAAAACCTCGCCAAAGCCGCCTTCCTCGCCCATCAGGTGCCCACCCCGCACGCCGAAATCGTCCATTTTTCCGCCGGTCCGCAGTTGCCATCATTGTCGGCTCCTTTTGTTGTCAAGCCTCCGCGCGAGGGTTCCAGCGTAGGTGTGCACATCGTGCGTGATCAGGCAGACGCCGCCGCCGCCATGGCAGACGCCGCACGCTATGGCAACGACATTTTGATCGAGGAATTTATCGAAGGCAAGGAACTGACCGTCGGCATCCTCGACGATGCCGCCCTGCCCATCGTCCACATTGCCCCGCGCGATGGTTTCTATAACTTGGCGAATAAGTACCCCTGGCTCAGCGGCAGCGCCGGCAGCGATTACTACTGCCCGGCCGAGCTGGATGCCCCAACCACCCTCCTCGTCCAACAGGCGGCGCTGGCCGCCCATCGCGCACTGGGCATTGAAATCTATTCACGGGTTGATGTTCTGCTAGATGCGCAAAACCGGCCCTATGTATTGGAAGCCAACACCATTCCCGGGATGACCGAAACAAGCTTGCTGCCCAAAGCCGCGGCCGCCCTTGGCATCTCCTTTCCTAACCTTTGCCTCACCATCGCCAGACTCTCCCTCAAGCTCCGCCAGCCCGCCTGATCCCCCCAACCCGCCCCTCCCATGAGGCATCATACGAACAAATCCCGCAACGCCGACCGCTACGACGTGCTCCACGCCCGTGTGTGGTCGCCCCGGATGGCACGCATCGGATTTTGCAAGTTGCTCTTTCGCAGCTTCAAGCCGCTGTGCCTGCTCGTCCTGCTGGCCCTCGCTGGCTTGGGCATCCGCTATGGCCTTCACCGCGCGCTTTATGACAATCCCGACTTTTGCCTGCAGTCCATCGATCTGAATCCCAACTCAGGCATCGACGAGCTCGACTTCGTCAAACTGACCGGCATCGACCTGCGGGCCAACTTGTTTCAAATCGACTGCAAAGCGCTAGCCAATTGCCTGCGCAAGGTTCCGCAACTCGCGGACGCCCAAGTCCAACGCCAATTGCCGGGCACCTTGGTGGTTCGCGTCACCGCCCGCACTCCGCGTGCCTGGATCAGCTGCCCGGCCGCCGGCATCCCGCGCATCCGCGCCGCCGGAGCCATGCTGGTGGATGAGCATGACATCGCCTATCAGTGCCCTCCGCACCAGTTAGAGACAGCCGCAGCCCTGCCCATCATCGCGCTTCCTGCCCGCAACAAACAACCCATCACTTCTGGCAAAAAGGTTCTCCAGCCCGAGTTGCAACGGTGCCTTCGCCTGCTCGCCAGCGCCAATGAAAACGATCCAGATACCCCCCAGTGGATCGATTCCATCCAACAAGCCAATGCCTGGTCACTGTGCCTGACTACCCGCAGTGGCACCGCCGCCACCGTGGGCCTAAGCGATCATACGAGACAACTCACCAACCTGCGTGCTGCCCTCAGGCATGCCCAGGCCCAGGGTTACGTCATCGCCACCATCAACCTGATCCCCAGGGAAAACGTCCCGGTTACGCTCGCAAATCCAAATTCACCCACCGCACCCGCCGCTCCAACTCCCGCCACTGCCGATCCAACACCGACCGACTCTGGCACCCGCGACGACGACGACGACCAGCAACTGCCGCGAGCTATCCCCGTGGACGTCCCCGTGGCGCTAGCAAAGACAACCCCGAAAAACGTCACAAAAACCGTTCGCGGGTCAACCCCCAAAACCCTCCCGAAACCCACCCAAGTGGCTGCCTCGAAATCCCCCTCCTCCGCAGCCCCGAAATCCACCTCCGTGGCCCCGCCGAAATCGACTGCGGCGGCTACGCCGAAAACCTCCCCAACAACCGCGCCGAAAACCGTTCTAAAGGTTGCCCAGAAAAGTGCTCCAAAAGCCATTCCTCGTGCCATTCCTCGTGCCATTCCTCGTGCCATCCCGGTGGCCATCCCTGTGGCCATCCCGGTCACGGATGATTCCACCCCCAAGCCCAGCCATCAGGCTCGCCGCGGCCGCAACGAAAAATCAATCCCTAACCGGGACTAACCAATCTATCCACTTCCAAGCCTATGGCACGCCACTCAAAAATTCATGTCGGTCTGGAAATCGGCACCAGCAAAACCTGCATCGTCGTCGGCGAGGTCAAGCCTGATACCGCAGTGAAAATCCTTGGCATCGGCACCACCAAAACCGTCGGCGTGCGCAAGGGGGAAATCTATGACTTTCCGCAGGCCCGAGCCTGCCTCAAGGACGCCTTGGTCAAAGCGGAAGACGCCAGCGATGTGGAAATCGGCAGCGTCTATCTGGCCATCACGGGTGCCCACATCCAAGGACTCAACAGCCGTGGCACATTCCGCCTCCCAGAGGGCCAATCCATCGTTGCCCCGGAGCACGTCGAAGAAGCCCGTGGCATCGCCAGAGATGTGCACATCCCACCGGATCACGTCCACATCCACCCAATTATCCGCAATTATTTGTTGGACGATCTCGTACACAACGGCAGTCCCGTCGGATTGTACGGCAAGACCGTCGAGGCGGATTTTCATATCGTCCACGGCATCGGTGCACGCATCCAAAATAGCATCCGACTGGTGCGCGAAACCCCGCTGGAGGTCGATGACATCGTCTTCTCACCCATCGCCACCGCCCAGATGGCACTCGATGACGAGCAGCGCGAACGCGGTGCCCTGGTCATCGACATCGGCGGCGGCACCACCGATTATGCTCTCTATCTGGACGGCGCAATTGCCGCATCCGGCTGCATCCCAGTCGGCGGCGATCATATCACCAACGATATCCATCTGGTAACCGGCCTCGCATTTTCCAATTCCGAAAAACTCAAAATCATGGCGGGCGATGCCTCACCGGATCTGTCCCGCTCGGTCGGTGTGGCCAAGCTGGTGGACGACCGTGGGTATGCTGAAGTGGAAGTGAGCCGCAGTATTCTCAATGAAATCATCCGCCAGCGCCTCGAGGAAACCTTGCAACTCGTTTACCAACGACTACCCCAGGATTCCGTCAAAGCCATCGGCGCAGGTATTTTTCTAACCGGTGGCACCAGCCTGATGCGCGGCTTCAGCGAGCTGGCCTTCCAAGTTTTCGAGCGCGACATCTATCGACCTGAACCGCCGGAAATCAGCGGCGTGCAGGCCAGCTTCAAAGACCCGCAATACGCCACCGCCATCGGCCTGATCCGCTACGCCCAAATTTTGGAAACCGAACGCGCCACCCCTCCCGGTCTGTTTGGTAAGGTCAGCCGCCTGTTCTGGCCCTTCGGCAAATAATCCCCTCCCCTTCACCCGCTCCCTACCTCTGATCTAACCAACCTATCACCATGATTCCCTATCATCGCACGCCCCAGCCCACCCTGCCCAGTTCCGCCGTAAAAATCGTCGGCCTTGGCGGCGCAGGCGTCAACATGCTCGAACGAGTGGCCCTCGATGGCACCGAAGGTGCCGAACTGCTCGCCCTCAACACCGACGTGCGCACCCTCACCGGCTGCGTCGCCGGGGAGAAAATTCAACTCGGACGCGACCTAACGAAAGGGCTGGGGGCCGGCGGCGATCCCGAGTTGGGCCACCAGGCGATGCTTGAAGCCGAAGCCGAGGTCCGCGATTCGCTGAGAGGCCGAAAAATCGTCTTCTTGTGTATCGGGTTGGGCGGAGGCACCGGCTCGGGTGGCGCGCCCATCCTCACCCGAATCGCCCGTGAGGAAGGTGCCTTTGTCGTCGTCTTTGCCACCATGCCCTTTGCCTTCGAGGGCCGCCGACGCCGTGAACAGGCGGAAACGACCCTCAACGAACTCGCCGTGCTGGCCAACGCCTTGGTCACCTTTGATAACAACCGGATGGGTGAACTTGTGCTGGCCAAACAAGGCATCCACGAGGCGTTTGCGGCCGCCGACCACATGATCTGTGAGTCAATCAAGGCGGTCATCCGCCTCGTGGTGCGCCCAGGCCTCATCAATATCGGCCTCGACGATTTGATGAGCGCGCTGCGAACCAACCGCTCGCGATGCCTCTTCGGCTCCGGCATTGCCAAGGGAAAGGACCGCGCCGCTAGCGCCCTGCGCAATGCTCTGGCCAGCCCGCTGCTCGACCAAGGGGCGCTGCTCAAGGCGGCCCAAACCGTGCTCGTTCACCTTTGCGGCGGCGAGGACCTCACGCTTTATGAGGTCGAACTACTGATGCAGCGCCTGCAGAAATTCGTCCCGGAAAGCGCCCATGTCTTGTTTGGGGCGGTGGTGGATCCGACGATGGGCGACAATCTTTCGGTGACGCTCATCAGCGCATTGCCTGAAGATTCACTGGCCGCCGCGCCGCGCCAACTGAGCCATGCCACCGAAAACCCCAGCACGGAGGCCGCTGCGGAATCCCCTCTGCCCACCCCAACCGCGCAACCCAAGCCGCGTCGCATCCTGTCCGCCGATAGTTCTGCCCCATCCCTCTTTGGTGAGGAAACCCCCATCACCCAGCCCACCGCCCCAGCCAGCGTCCAAGCCGAATTCCGTAGCGCCGGACCCGTGCCCGTCGAGGAGCCATCCAGCGCCGCCGTCTCCGTGCCGCCCGCCGACATGGATTCGCTCCCCGAGGAAGATTCATACGACGTCACGCCCGGCTCCAACGATTCGGCCAGTGCCACCACTCCCCCAGCGGCAGCCGCTCCCGCCGTCGGTCTTGACGAACCATCCGAGCCAGAAGCCCCAAAGCTCAAACTCGGCGTCAAGTCCCTGACGCCACAGAACGAGTTGTCCTTCGACTCCACGCCACGCGGGCGCTTCGAAGGGCAATCCCCCAACGTCGTCGATGGCGAAGACCTCGACCTGCCACCGTTCTTGCGCAAGAAAAAGTAAGGCCCTGTGCAAGCAGCGGTCTGTGACCGCCGATGTGAATGGGATGTACAAGCGCCGGACGTTCCACCATGCTCGGACATGACTATTTTTGAGAGTGAACGACCCTTGGTGTGGGGGGAGTTGGATGTGCCTTTGTTCGGCTTGGCACAGGACT
>CAIQXC010000902.1 GCA_903875675.1 Akkermansiaceae bacterium | reverse complement strand
CCTTTAAGACCGCGTGCCCGGTGGTCCCCGATCCTGCGAATATATCTAACACAACGTCGGTGGCATTGCAACCAATCTGCAATATTCGATCTAGCAGACGGACTGGCTTCGGGGTGGAAAAGACATCTTGTGGTCTATCAAAATCCAGGATTTCAAGTATCTCTTTTTTGGCATCTTGGGTATGACCAACTTCGCCGTGAGTCCATAGAGTCTGAGGCACAATGCCTTCTCTTACATCAGTTAGAAATCTCTTTACACGTGGCATTCCATCACCGTTCTTCCCCCACCAGATTCGGCCGTCGTTGTCCCACTCGTCAAACCTTCTCTTTGATACCCGCCAGTACGAGCCTGCTCCAGGCCCAGGAATTACACGCCCAGAAGGGCATGTAATCGGATAGATGCCCTCAGAGTAAGAATTTCGCGCCTGCAAATCACCGGATGTCCACGGACCTCGTGGATCGTTATCAGGGTTTTTATATCTATCGCTGGCCTCAGACGAGCGAGGCAAAAGGTTGGGACGCCACAATTCGGAAGAGTTCGCGTAGCAAAGGACATATTCGTGGTCGTCTGAAAAGTGCTTCGCAGTGTTTTTTGGGGCAAAGACTTTCTGCCAGATGCAATTGGCGATGAAGTTGTTCTCGCCAAACACCTTGTTCATGAGCAGCCCGAGATTGAATACCTCGTTGTCGTCGATGTGGATGAATGCCGCGCCGTCCTCGGCGAGCAGGTCGCGGGCGAGGGTGAGGCGTTTGAACATGAACTCGAGCCACTTCGAGTGGCGCCAGAGGTCGTCTTTATCGAGGAAGCGGTCGTTATAGAGGAAATCGCGGTTGCCGGTGTTGTAGGGTGGGTCGGTGGCGAGGCAGCGGACTTTCCCTGAGAAGCCGGGGCGCAGGGCGCGCAAGGCGTCGAAGTTGTCGCCCTCGATGACCAGATGCCGCCACGGGGGCGGCCCGCAGCAGAGGTCCGGGACGAGGTCGAGCGCCACATAATCGGCGTTGAGCGCCTGCTCGCCTTCGATGCCGGTGGTTTCCCATACCAGTCCGTAGCGGGTCGCCTCCCGGCGGTCGCGGGCCTCAATCAGCCGGACCAACTCTTCCTTGTTCAGTGTGTCGTATTTTCCCATCGCCTCGTTATCGTGAAAACCTGCCCGCCGAATCCTCGCAATCATGGGTTTCCGCGTGCCGGGGCCACTCTAATCATGGCGGGCAGCGGCGGCGAGTGAAAACCGTGTGGGGTAGCGCAAGGCTGGCGGGGGGTAGCGTAAGACGGACAAGCGGCGTCCGATATTTCCCGTGGCGTGTGCAATTCGTCTGCCATTCCTCTCCGATTCCACCCGCGGCGTAGAATCCGGTGTTTCAGATCCTACAGACGGAAGCCGTGGATGTGGATGAGCGTGAAATTTTTCAAAAAATCATTAGGGACGCTTGCCTCCGGGGCTGTTTTTTGTTCAACTGACCAGCAACGAATCAACCACACAGATCCCCATGTCCAAGTCCCGTAAATTCAATGCCCGCCGCTTTTTCGACGCCTTCCACGGCCACGAGAATGAGTTGTCAGCCCTGTTTGCCGGTTTCGACCGGCCTTTGCCCGAACCTTTTACGACTGAAGCTGCCTGCAAGGCTGCCAGCGAGGATTTCGGCCCTGAAGAACAGCTCACTCCCCTGCTTTACCAGCTCAATGACCTGGCAACACCGGCGGGCCGTGAAATCGTCGAGGCGACAGCGGCCAGCTTTGCCATCGGTGGCGAAACGCCCGGACCGGATGTGCCCCATGCTCGGGCAGCATTGTGGCTGTGGAACGCCGACAAGGATGCCTTCGGGAGCGCGATGGACCGGTTGGCTGCCTGGGGAGTCAACGGTGGTCAAGTCGCGATGTTTCCGGGCCGTTCGGCCATCGCAATTGCCGACCCGGCGGCCGCGGTTGCGGGTTTTGAGACGCAGCTCAACCATAATCTCAAGGAGTGGAAGGGCGCTCTGGGGTTCAACGTCCGCCATTACATCGATGGGAGCATGCTCGTGATTCTGGTTTTCTGCGAACGGACGGCGGAGGTCCAGTGGGAATTCGATCACGGAAAAAAGGAGGTCAAATCGGGAATTCGTCGCCCGGTGATTCAGGACGTTCTCTTCTACGACCAACAAACCGGCGAACTGGAAATCGAGGCCGGCCATGCCAAGCACCGGGAAATCCTCCGCCGCGCGTTCGCCGAAGGTGTGATGAACGACGATTCGTTCTTTCCAATCGAGCAATGCACCCGTGTTCTGCGTCTTCAGAACCTCTTTGGGCGCGAATTCAAACTCCCAACCCGCCAAGGGCACACTGCCATCATTACAGGCATCAAGATCAAGGATTCAAATCACCGTAAGCCGGTCACCATGGGCTTCGGCGCCAATCGTCTGCATGTGGTGGATTACCTCAGAAGCAAGGATGCGATGGGACTGCTCAGGGTAGGCACCATTACAAGCGTGCGCATCGAGCTGGTCCTGGGTCAGGGCCGCATGGACCGCAAATCCATCGAACTGAACGGCGACAACAGAATCAAATTCAACCGCGCGAGCCATGCCGACGAAGTCTATCAATACCTCCGCTACTGGACCCTCATGGGACAGAGCAACCTGGCGGAAGAAAGTGCTGCTTGATCTCAGGGCGGACGACGACGTGGTCATACCGGCCTACTTTTTCGAATCGGCGCTGATGGCGCAACTTGCCCGTGACGGCGTGTTCGAGCGAGGTTTTCCGCCGGAAACCGGGGATTTCATCGTGCTCGACATTGACGGCGAGTCGTCTGACTTCGGGGTGCATCCGGTTCGCGGGGAACTCGTCTGCTACGAGAACCGTGAGGCGAACCCGCGCACACTGCGTTTTTCCGTTGAGAAATTGACGCTGCACACGCTGCGGCGGCTGGCATTTTACACCCTCATGGCGAAGGACCTTGAAATTTCAGGCCAGGTGAGCGAACTCCAACGCGGCATCTGGGAACTCGGAAGAAAATCGCTACCGAGCCGGGGCCGGTCAAAGGTGATCTTCATTGAAAGGGGCGTCAGGGAAACAGACCTGGCCACCTGCCTCCTGCGGGACAATTTCAACACCCTCTGCCTGCTTTTCTATGGTGCGCCCCCGCGACAACTGGACATCCCGGGCAAACTGATCGTCCCAGGCCAGCTTGAAGTAGTGGGCGGGCGCTTTGTGAGTGAGATTTTCGAGGATCTGGTGGCCAGCCAGTCGGCAGGGGCGATGGAGACAGGCATTGATCTGGAGGTGTCGCCGCCGGAACTGTGGATTTGCGGGGAGAAATTCAGGCTGCCAGATGACCGTGGACGTCCAACACTTGGCGTACTCTACCTCGCCGCCTTGTTCGACCGGCCGAGGGAATCAATTTCATGTTGGGACCTGGAGAGGTTGGCCAAACCAAGACTGGAAACGACCGTATCCGCAGCGATGGGCTCGGATCAGCGGCTTGATGGACGGGCGACGCGGGAGCTCAACAAGCAAATCACCGAGGCGGAAGCTGAGTTGGCGGAGATCGAGGGTGACCCGAACGCTACGGAATTAGAGATCAGGGATGTGGTTAGACTGCTGGCGCGCCTTCGATCCCAGAAAAAACAGGACACGGGCCTTCAAGGCAAAAGCAAGCTCCTGGGTTCGTCGGACAAGGACAAGGCTCGGGGCCGGGTGCGCAAGGCCATTGCCGCCGCGATAAGTTTTGTGGGCCAACAGAGCCCGGAGGTCGCGAAAACCTTGGAAACCTCCATCGGCGAGGGGCAGGAGATCTACTTCAATCCACCCCCTGACTGGGGGATTTAGCACCGGGAATTCCAGATTTCCCGTCCGGGAAACGTCACTTCCCGCCCTTTGGTTGACACCAACCGAAGGGACATGACAACGACCGCTACACAAGAAAATATCCCAGTCGCCCCACTCTGGACGACAAAAGACCTGGCGAAATTTCTCGGATGCTCCGAGCGCCAAATTCCACGCCTCCGTGACGAGGGACTGCCCGCCGTTCGTGTGGGTGGGTTGGTTAGTCGTAGTAGTATTATTAGCTTGTTGGATTAGAGATGCGTTAATTGGTTGCTTCCCAATCCTTGGGG
>CAIQXC010000901.1 GCA_903875675.1 Akkermansiaceae bacterium | reverse complement strand
TGGAAGAGCTCAAGCCGAGACGACCCGCCTATTTTTGGTGGTTATTGGCGAACGGACTGGCGTTGTGTTTTGCGGTGATCAGCTGGGCTGTCTGTTTGGATGTGTTCCGAAACATCGAGCGACCGCGGAATTATGAGATTTTGCGCAAATTACACCGCCTGCCGACCCTCCAAGCGTATGCGGCACCGGATGTGCCCAATGGAACCGGGCTCGCTCCCAAGGATTTGTATCATAAATTTTTCGGTCTTTCCGGCAAAGACCTGGAAAGCATGAATGGCTTGTTGCTGCGCAATTACCTCAGCAATTTCGACCGGCCCCTGATGCTAACCTACATTGAAGGGGACTATCAAGTGTCCAGGGTGCGGACGCTTGGCCCAACGGATTTTTTCAATCCGGGGTTTGTGATACGGGCCCAAGCATGGGTCAAACCCGATGAGTATGCGGCGGCCGCGCCCTATCCGGTGCATATTGAATATGTATTTCCGACGACTGATGTGGCGGCTGCGGGCTATTTCAAGAGCCGGGATATTTTGGGGGTGAAGAAGAGCCCCAACTGTGCAGCGGTGGTGCACGTTGGGAAGCTCACGGTGGATGGCGAGTTAGCGCTCCTGCTCACGGTGATTCCGATCACCTGCGGGCCCTATCAGATTGGATCGGTTCGCTCATTTGACATCAAGCCGCCGGCACTGTTGCGCCCCGGGGCTACGTTTCCGATGTTTGGCAATTAAGCCAGCCGCGCCAAGTTCAAAACAGCTGAGTCCGACACGGGCTCAATTATCGATACGGAACGGCAGCGTCACGGAGGGAAATTCCTTCAAGGTGAGGCTAAAAATGAGGCCATAGCTCTTCTGGATGCGGTTATCGCGGCGGGTCAGGCCGAACCCGGCGACCCAGTTGCCCAGATCTCGGTGCAGGGTGTATTGCTGGACCTCGAAGGTATGGTCATCCATTTCGACAGTCTGTTGCATGCCCACCCCCCAATTTTCATTGATGCGGGCATAGGTATGCAGGTCGATGTGGTTGGAATCCGGCAACGCCGGATTGCCTCTGAGCCAACGGTAGCCCAGTGTGAATTCGAGATCAGGCATCGGCAGGTACCGCAGATTGGTGGCGAATTCATTGAAGCCCGAGCCGCTTGCGTAAATCGGAAACTGGGTTTGCATCCCCAAGCTCAACCACGGCACCGGACTGAATCGAAAGTCGTTGTAAAGGTTGGAAAACGTCCGGTTGAGGAGTGGATCCGTGATGAAACCATCGATGTAGGTGTTCAGATAGAGCCATTCATACGCTTGGCCGTCGCGCTGGGTCAGCAAGCGGTTGCGGATGCCGAGGCGCACAATATCCCAGTTGCTAAGCGCATCCGTCGCCGTGAAACGCGCCGGCGAGAGAGTCGGCGGTTGGGTCGAATCCGTGAGCCGATCCACCTGAGGGTACGTCGGATCAAATCCACTGGTGGAAACGAGCGACCCATTGGCATAGGGCTGGATGACGTGCAGCAGACCGTCTAACCCCCAATCGGGGCTGTGAAAATCCCCCAGGTTTTTGGTAAACTTCACCGCTGCCTCGACCCCGGCATGCATGTAGCTGCGTTCGGCCGCGCCGCTAGGACCTTCCACCGCCATGTAGCGGGTGTAGCCGAGCCCGGCCTGGGGGGTCAAGCTGATGCCCTCGCTCAAATTCAGCGGCAGTGAGAATTCCTGATAGGTATTGAAGCGGGTGAAGCCAACGTTGAGCAATTGGTCGGTGAGCGAGCCGATGCGCGGATCTCCGGGAGAGAGGTTGCGAATGCGCTGGACAAGGAGGCGCTGGTATTCAGGCAATTGGTTGAGCAAGGCGGCGTCCCGGCTATCGCCCAGCGGCATGGCCAGCAGCGGCGCGATGAGGGATTGGCGGGTGAGCGCGTCGGCCTGGACGGCTAGCACAGCCAAGGCCGTGCTGCCTTCGTGGAGGACCGGCAATCCGAGCCACGGGCCTCTGGCTTGGTCGAAGGCGAGCTCGGGCAGGCGAGTGGCTGTGCGTTGGAAATCATTGAGCTGGAAGCGTGTGAAAAGCGCCAGCAGCGAGGTGTCATCGCGGCGGTAGAGGCCAATCGTGTTGTCCGGCTGCGGATCATTGTGATAGCGCTCCGGCTCAAAGTCCCCCAGATAGTAGTTGTCGCTCAGCAGGGTCAGATTGGTATCCAGGTACCACGTCGCATGGTCGTCGCCAAACTTGAGGGCTTGGCGGTCCTTCAGTTCGACGCGGTAGCGCTCCGGGTCAACGACACCGCGAGCCACGCCTGAGTTGGTGGTCTGCGGATTGAGGTCATGCAGGAAGTACAATTGCAAGCCGCTGAGGTTCTTGTTATCCTTGTTGTGGATATCGCTAAAATCCACACCGGTGCCCACACCGCGAGTGGCTCGCAGGTCCAGGTGCCAGTTGGACATCAACCAGGCATTCTCCTTTTCGCCGGTTAGCTCGTTCGGTTTTCCACCGAGCATGATGCCATAGGTATTGAGCACATAAGGCCCCCAGCCGGAGCGGGCACCCGGAATAAAGTGGTAGCCGAGCTCGCCTTGCAGGGGTTGGCTCAAGTAAGGTAGCCAGAAAACGGGCACGCTTCCGGCATAAACCCGCAGGTTTTTGAAAGTAATCTTGTCGCCAGGGTAAACCGTGGTCTCAGACGCACGCAGCCAAAAGTCCGGCACCTCCTCATCATCGGTGGTGATGCCCGCATCCTGACCGATAAATACCTCCTTGCTGCCGAGTTGTTGCGCGGTGAACTTGCCCGCCTCCATGAGAATCGGATCCATCGAGAGCGTCAGATCACGGCTGTCAAGAAATTTGCGCTCGTAAAAGTAAACAGCACGGCGCCCCCGCTGGAACACGTTTCCCTGATAGACACTGACGTGCCCCTCCAGCAGCAGTGATTTTTCCTGCAAATCCAGCAGGGCGCTGTCCGAGAAAATTTGCAACCCGTTGTCGCCGTCGATTTTGACCGGCCCCCCCAAGCGCACGCCAGTCTTGACGTCCCCCTCGACAATCCCCTGGTTGTCGATTTTTAACTCCTTGGGCAGCTCGACCTTGAGCAGGTCGGAAGAGCCAAAGGGCACGGTGGGAAGAGGCACCGGTGTGATGATATCCGCCGCAGGTGTGTGGCTGGGATCCGGCAAGACTGCGGAGTCCTGAGCGCAAAGCGACAGGAGTAGCAGCGGCCAGACGACCAAAACACCACGAGGAATCATCCCGGCAAGCACAACGCCAGTAACTTTGAAAGTAAAGCCCGAAACCGGAAAATCCGTGGTTCAGACACCCATAGGCTCAGAACATCTGATCTCGATCGGGTTTTAGCGGTGTTTTGGATTTGCTGCTTGTCGCGGGGGAGAGGGCTTGGTTGGCTGTTGGCCCGATGGCCAACCCCCAAAACATCATCGCGCTGATTTACGACTACGATCAGACGCTGAGCCCGCTCTATATGCAGGATGATGTGCTGTTGCCGGAGTTTGGGATCGACCCTGCGCAATTCTGGAACCGCTGCAATGCTCTGGTGCGCGAGCAGCAATGGGATGGCGAATTGGCCTACATGAAATGCCTGCTCGACTACCTCGGCATGGACCGGGTGACCAATGCCCGCCTCACCAGCCTGGGTGCCGGACTGCGGTTTTTCCCGGGGCT
>CAIQXC010000900.1 GCA_903875675.1 Akkermansiaceae bacterium | reverse complement strand
CCTCGGCAGTGGGTTCCTCGGCAGTGGGTTCCTCGGCAGTGGGTTCCTCAGCGGTGGGTTCCTCAGCGACGGGTTCCTCAGCGACGGATTCCTCAGCAGCGGATTCCTCAGCGGTGGGTTCCTCAGCGGTGGGTTCCTCAGCGGTGGGTTCCTCAGCGGTGGGTTCCTCAGCGGTGGGTTCCTCAGCGGTGGGTTCCTCAGCGACGGGCTGCTCGTCCCTTTGTTCATTCTGCGGAGATGCCGCAGCAGAGGCTTCCTCACTCAAACTTTTCTGGGGGGATGGGTCGGATTGGGACGGTTTTGGAGAATTGGGCTTTTTGGGGTCCTTGGGAGGGGTTGCCTCGCGGGGTTCTTGGACGGCTAGTTTGTCGTCAGCATAGAGCAGAATGTGCCCTTGGTGCAGGAGCCAGAAAAGATCGGCGGCATATTCCGGGGTGGGTTCGCTCAATCCCTCTGGCAGCACCGCCTGCCACAGGCCGGCGAGTTTGGCGGGGTTGTTGTTGCGAATCCACTCGATCATGGCGGCCGGGCGCTCGGCGAGAATGATGCCTGGTTCGAGGGCGTGGGGGCGGGCTGGGCCGGTGTGGAGTTTTCCGAGGCGTTTGAAGACGGGCAGGTGTTCGGCTTCCAGGGCGCGGCATACCGCAGGGATGAGGATGGCCGGATGCTGGCGGGCATGGCTGCCGACCATGCGCAGCGAGGTGAGCAGGCTAGGGGAAATGTTTTCAGGGGCAACTGCGCCAGAAATCTCAGCACACCGCACCTCGGCGTACACCGTCTCAAAGCAGCGCGTCGCCACGGCCCGTTCCGCTTCCGCACGGTCATCAATCCAAGCATTTTCGTCGCCGCCCTTGATGCGCCAGCGCACCTTTTGTTTCATGGTTTCCATCCAAGCGGCAACGGCTTCCTCGCTGCGTTCCGTGCGAACTCTGGAGGCATACACCTCGAAGGGCATGTGGCCAAAACGCTCACGGTGCAACCGACGCAGACTCGTTTGATAGGAATGATGGTTCGGCGGACCCAGCCAGACACCGGACATCCCGCAGCGGGCCACCGTCTGAAACCGCCCGCTCGGCGGATCCACTTCAATGGTTTCCTCTTCAATCAGTTGCTGGCTCAAATCCGAGCCCCACAAGTGACGCACCGCTTCCTCCCGCGTCAAAAATAGCGATTCATCAAGTTTGCCGCAAAATAACGGCGGATGGTTGGCCTCCACCTCAAACACTGCCCGGCAACGCCCGCGCTCAGCCAGAAGAATCCGGGCAATTTCAAAAAGCGGGTAAACCCTGGCCACCTGGTGAACTTCTCGGCCGATCAAATGAATCGCCTGGGGGGCGGGATTCAGGCTGACGCGCACCCCTTGTGCCGGCCCGGATTCCTCCACTGGCGGCGGCCCGCTGCGCCGATCCGCAAAATTTTCCCGGCGGCCCTGAGTGGGGCGGCGTTCGTCGCGTTCGCGAAACGGGCGTTCCTGCTCGCTGCGGCGCGTGCCTGGCTCGCTGGGTTTGAGCGCATCAGGGGTGGTTCTTGGTTTGAGTGTTTGGGCGCTGCTGCCGACACGCGCCCAAGCCGGACCGAGGGCAAATTCTGACAAAAGCCCGCGCATTGAATCGTTTTCGGAATCGCTCACGGCGCAGACTTTAGCGAGTGAATCGGAAATTACAAACTCCGCGTGCAAGAAATCGTCAGGGGGAAATCGCCCCATCCACCTCCGCAATAGTGCCTCTGGCAGGCCAAACCGGGTAGGCGGCAGATGTCATGGTGGCCGCTGCTAGGGGGCCGAAGGCTGCTAATACTGGAGCGAAGTGACGATGGAAGCCTTGTAAAACGGAAATGTAAGGGCGGCGGGTTTGTAGAAACCGCTCGTCGGCTTTTGTTGGCCCAGAGCACTATTCAGCGGGAAATCCACATGCAATTCGCCTTTGCTGTTGACCCCGTCGATCAATGCCCAGCGCATCGGGTCGCTAAGGTCCATGGAATTGTAGATGAAAAGGATGATGACCGGGCGGCTCATTTTAAGCTCTTGCTGGATGAGATCCATCGCCTCGCGGGGGTTGTCGGCATGGAACTCCGTGAGAACGGGCTTGCTCTTCACCCCTGTGAGTTTTGCTAGGTTCTTGAGAAAATCCTTGCCCGGCCTCGCCGCGTGCATGCCTAATTGCCTGCCAGGCCCGTATATGACACCGAAAAATCTGCGAATCTCTTCCAAGCGCATGGGAAAGTCATCCGCTCCAGGATTCCAACTGAGGCTATCGAAATGGATCGCGCCACCTTGGTGCTGTTTGCCGGTTCCTCCTCCCCCAAACTTGCCCGGCCGGTAGTAAGCGATGAGCTTGGCTAACACACAGGTGGGACTGTAGCCAATAAAGGTGCTCGCGGTGTCAGTGCTTTCGTTGCTGAAATGGGTGTATAGATACTCGTTGAGCGAAAATCCATCGGTGCATAAGGGCCCGATGCTCGTCGCAGGCGCTTCAAGGTCGCGCGTCGTGACGGATTTTTCCTCGGCACTGTAGCGGGTGCCAAGCCCGTTGGTTGCGAAGGCTCGCACATAGTAAGTGGTGCGGGGGCTGAGGTTGATCGCGTGTCCTCGGTAGCACTCTCGATGGGCCAGCGCGTAGGTGGCGTCCTTGGTGGTCGGGCGGCTGTGGGTGGACCAGCAGAAACCATAGGCGGTTTTGAGTGGCTCGCCTCGGAATTTGATCGTGCAATTCAGTGTGAAACTGGTGGCTTGGACGTCCTGGATTTCATCAAGGCGGATTTGTGGCAGCATCGACTCGGTGTAGGCGCTACCGGTGATAGGTTTGCGGTTGATGACCAGCTCAAACGTGAGAGTGCCGTTGTTCTCCGCGATGTTCTTGAAGTAAACTCCACCGTCCAAAAGGTTGGGCAGGCGCGACGACGGCTCGGTGGACAGATTGAATTCCGTGCGCTTGTGGCGCTGGCCAAAGAGACACTCATCGGTGGCTCCCTGACCACGGAAAAACGGGTCGTTAGGCCGATAATCATAATAATAGTCGGGCGAGCCGAGAAAGGATGTCAGTCCAAGATTGACCACGGAGATGAGCATTCCTTCTTTGTTAGCGCCTACTCCGACCGTGCCATTTTCGCCGTGAATGTACTCGACGTGATACATGTAATGGGGATGGTTGCTAGGGATGAGATAGCCGACGGCCTCATGGCCTTGTGGGTTGATATGGCGGGGATAGAGCGTGTAGCTGCCGGACGTTTTGATAGTCGGGTGGTTTTTCTCCTTGATGTAAGCGTGGTGATAGAACCGGCTGAAGGCGTTGGCGGTGGGGCCGTAGGCGAGCAGGGATGGGCTGTTGGCGATGCCATCGTTGTGGCGTCCGAGGTGATAGACATCGGGAGCACCGAGGGCATGGCCGAGTTCATGAGCGAAGGTGCCGGAGGAAAAGTCTTGGATCTGAATGCTGGAATTGGGCCACAAGGGATCGCCCCAGCGGCAGTCCGGCGAGTAGTAACCCCAGGGGTCGAAGTTGAGATCCGTCGGCTCGTTGGCTTTGGCTTTCGTCTTGCGGGGTGGCCGGGACCGGTGGCTTTCTCCCCCTCCATTGCGATTGCCTTGGTAGTAATTGGCCAGCTCGGCGGTGAGTTCTTTGCTAGGGGTTGCGGGGCGGCTGGTGACGTAGTTATGGCAAATGAAACGTGGTTTGGTGCCGCAGAAGTCCTTGGATGCAAATCGCAGCGCGTCATTTTTCATCTGACTGGCGCGGCGCGTCCCATCCTCGATGGTTTTCCAACCCAGCGGATTTTTCCAATAGTCATATTCGCAGTAGTAACCATAGAACTGCGGCGCCTTGTAGATGACTCCATCAGCAGGCATCACATGCAGCTTCGGCCAAGCAATGCCATTGCTATATATCTTGAAGTATTCCTCCTGGCTGACCGACGCGATCGTGCGCAGCGAGTCCATCGCAGCAGCGAAGGTGTTAGGCACGGCCGTCTCCTTGAAGGTGACGACAATCAGGCCGACGGGCACTTCGCCGGTAACCACCGGTTGGCGGGCGGGATTGTAAGCCGGGACCGGTGCTGGCCTGGGGGGCTTTGGCTTGGATTGAGCCCCGGCCAGCCATGGGATGAGGACCGATGTGCTAATCAAGCAGGCAAAAACCTTCATGAAGTGACGATTCATAAAAAAATATTAGAACCGGGTGATTCCGGGCTCGTGCCGGAGAAAAGCCAAACACGCAATCAACTGTGAGCGGTAGGATGGCACGATTCGGAAATCCGAGTCAAGCAGATTGCAGGAGACGGTTGCGCCGTCGTGCTTCCGTTGTCAGCAAGGGAAATTCTCTTGCGAGGACGCAGGTCTTGGGACAGCCTGCGCCGGG
>CAIQXC010000899.1 GCA_903875675.1 Akkermansiaceae bacterium | reverse complement strand
GCCATCTTGACCTGCGCATGGGTCCACCGTACCACCGAAATCCTCACAACCAAGCTAATTCTCTACTTTTTATCTGTCACCTTGTAATGTCACCTTGTAATGCTGAATCTGTGATTTCATGTAAGAATCCTCCCGCCCGCGGCGTCTCTGGTTGGAGTGATATCGAAATCCGTCAAACCATCAAAATAGAAGCACAAATGAATACCAAAACATCACGAGCATTTATCGGTGCCGTAGCAGCCATGTCATTGTTGGCAAATGCGGTCATGGCCCAGGAGGCTGTGGCAAGCAAGCCGCAACAGGAGTTCAAGGGACCGGTCAAAGTTTTCATTCTTGCCGGGCAGTCGAACATGGAAGGGCATGCCGGGGTGAAAACACTTGATCAATTGGGAAAGCTCCCGACGCATGGAGATTTATTGAAGAAGATCAGGAAGGACGATGGCTCATTCGTGGTGCGCGATGACGTATTTGTCTCCTATCAGAAAGCCGACGAAAAGATCAAGCGGCCGCTATCGGTGGGCATGGGTGCATGGGGGGCGGATTGGTTCGGGCCGGAGTTGATGTTTGGCATCGAAATGGGTGACCACTTCAAAGAGCCGGTTCTGCTCATCAAGACCTGTTGGGGCGGCCACAGCCTGTATGGCAATTTCCGCCCGCCGAGCGCCGGCAAACCAGCGTATGACTCGGGCTACAAGCCGGAGGAGATAGGTGCATCATATCACAAGATGGTCAAAGAGGTGCGTGAGTGCCTGGCCCATATGGGCACGGATTTCCCGCAGTTAAAGGGGCTCAAGACAGAACTTTGCGGGTTTGTCTGGTTTCAGGGCTGGAACGACATGTGTCAGCCCGGCGATAAAATCAGACAGCAGGTGTATGATGAATATTGCCCGAACTTCGTCCATCTGGTTCAGGACCTGCGGGCCGAGTTCAAGATGCCAAAGCTGCCGGTTGTCATGGCAGATCTGGGCGTCGGCGGCGAAAAAGCCGACAAGAATATGCTGGATTTCCGGGCCGCGCAGGCAAAGATAGCGAGCTGCCCTGAGTTGAAAGGCACGCTGGGTTACGTTCATACCGCCCCATTCTGGTATGCCGAACTGGATGAATTGCCAGCGAAAATGAATGCTGAGGAAAGCCGGGTGAGACAGGCGGTGGCGGCGCGTCTCAAGGAGCAACTCAAAGACCGGCCAGAGAGCAGCGATCCTAAGAAAATGGAACAGCTCATCAAAGAGGTCGGTGACAAAGCTCTGCTGGATGATGCGGCGTACCTGCAAGCCAAGAATGAATCTGACAAACACGTCGTCAATTGGTACTGCCACTATCAAGGAAGCGCCAGGGTTTACTGCATGGTGGGTTACAGCCTGGCCGAGGCTATCAAGCCACTGCTTGCGACTAAGCCGTAAACGGTCATATACTAACAAGCCGGCCCGAAACCAAGCCATCGCCACATCAAGGAAACATGCAAAGTTCACTCGTAACGATCCTCCCTTGGCTGGGAGCAGCCGCAGCTCTCTGCTTCCCAGTCACGCCTCTCGCGGCAGCGCCGCCCGATGGCGGGTCCACTTCCGCGGCTGAGGCCAGCGATCTGGGGGCGACGGTTCTATGGTACCAAAAACCGGCGGCTAAGTGGAGGGAGGCGTTGCCGGTGGGCAATGGCCGGCTGGGGGCGATGGTGTTCGGGGTGCCCGAGCGCGAACAACTGCAGCTCAATGAGCAGACGATCTGGACCGGTGGCCCGTATGATCCGACGCACCCAGGCGGTCCCGAAGCCTTGCCGGAAATTCGCCGCTTGATATTTTCTAATCAATTTTCCGACGCTCACAAACTCTTTGATAAGACGATGATGGGCGAGCCGGTGGAACAGATGAAATATCAACCCCTCGGCAACCTGTTTCTCACGTTTCCCGGCCATTCTGAACCGACGAACTATCGCCGCCAACTGGACCTCGACACCGCCATTGCCGACGTTTCCTATGGTGTGGGCGGAGTGAACTTCCGCCGTGAAATCCTTGTCAGCCCGGTTGACCAAGTGATCGTCGTGCGGCTCACCGCCGATAGACCCGGCTCACTCACCTTTGTGGCGAAACTGGATGGTTGCACCAATACCCAAACCCCCGGCGATGAACGCCACTCGGTGGAGACACCCAACTCCGGCGAACTGGTGCTGCGCGGCAAATCGGGCAGTTTATGGGGCATCGAGGGCCGCGTGCTTTATGAAGGGAGAGTGCGCGTCCTCAACGAAGGCGGCAAACGGGAGATCACTCCCCAGGGGGTGTCCGTGGAAGCCGCAGACGCCGTTACCCTGATCATTGCGGCGGCCACCAACTTCAAAAGCTACAATGACCTGAGCGGCGACCCCGCAACCCGGGTTCAGGCATATCTTCAGAAGGTCTCGGACAAGACATGGGACCGCCTGCGCAGCGACCACATCACCGAACATCAACGGCTTTTCCGCCGCGTAGAGTTGAAGCTAACGACAACGAAGACCTCGGCTCTGCCCACCAACGAGCGCTTGACTGGCTATGATCCGCAAAAGGACCCGGCGCTGGCCGCCTTGTTGTTTCAATATGGCCGCTACCTTTTGATAGGCAGCTCGCGCCCGGGGTGCCAGCCGGCCAACCTCCAAGGGATTTGGAATGGCGACATGAACCCATCCTGGGAAAGCAAGTTCACGACTAACATTAACTTGCAAATGAACTATTGGCCGGCCGAGGCTGGCGCATTGCCCGAGTGCGTTGATCCGCTGGTGCAGATGGTGAAGGACTTGGCCGTGACCGGCAGCAAGGTGGCCCGCGTCCACTATGGCGCGGGCGGCTGGGTATTCCATCAGAACACCGACCAGTGGCGCCACGCCGCGCCCATGGATGGTGCCACATGGGGCACTTTCTCGGTGGGCGGAGCTTGGTTGTGTACCCATCTTTGGGAGCATTACCTTTTCACTGGCGACGAGACATACCTGCGAGATATCTATCCGCTGCTCAAGGGCTCGGCACAGTTCTTCCTGGATACTTTGGTGGAATATCCAGATCGAAAATGGTTGGTCACCTGCCCGTCAAATTCACCGGAAAATTTTCCAATCTATCCGGGCAACCCGAAATACGATGACAAATACGGAGTCACCATCTGTGCCGGAGCCACCATCGATATGGAAATCCTCCGCGACCTGTTCGCGGCTTGTGGCGAAGCTGGAAAGATCCTGGGTGTGGATCCGGAGTTCTGTGCCAAGGTCGCCGCAGCACGGGCGCGGCTCGCACCCATGCAGATCGGCCGCCACGGCCAGCTGCAGGAATGGGTCGAGGATTGGGAGGACAAGGAACCCCGCCACCGGCATATCTCCCACCTCTACGGACTCTATCCAAGCAGCCAGATCACCCCTGCCGCCACCCCCGAACTCGCACAAGCGGCAAAGGTGTCCTTGAACCTGCGGGGCTACGGCAGCACTGGATTTGGCCGGGCATGGACAGCCGCCTGCTGGGCTCGCCTGTTCGATGGAGAGCAGGCCGCAATCGCCCTAACCCACTTGGTGGCCAAGGACACCTGCCAGAACCTCTTCTCGTTGTGCTATGGGTCGCCGCAGGTGGACGGCACGTTCGGGGCCACCGCAGCGATCGGCGAAATGTTGCTGCAATCGCAGGCGGGTGAGATCCACCTGATCCCGGCGCTGCCCTCAGCCTGGGCGAGCGGCTCGGTCAAGGGGTTGCGTGCCCGCGGCGGGTTTGTGGTGGATATCGCCTGGATGGATGGCAAGCTGGTTGAAGCCGTGATCAGGTCGCTGGCAGGTAACCCGTGCCGCTTGCGCTACGGGCAGAAAACCCATGACCTGAAGCTTGCCAAAGGCGAAAGTTTCCACTGGGCAGGCCAATAAGACTGAATGGAGAACGTCACGAGTTATCATGAAAACTAACAATAATCTAATTGCCATCGCCGTCAGTCTGATCACTGCGGCTGTTCTAACAACACCAGCGCCGGCTGCCAGGAATGGTCAGATAAGCGTTCCGGACTTCACCAAGGGTGCCAAGATCCCCGCCGGGGCAACCCATGACTGGAACCTCGGTGCCACCGGGGCCCGCGGTTGGATTTTTAGCGACCAGATGGTCACCACCGACGCGCGCCAGATTGCCATCACCAAGGTAGATAAGGGTTCTCCTGCGGATGGAATCCTCGCGGTTGGGGATGTGATCCTCGGCGTCGGCGGCAAGCCGTTTTCTTACGACCCGCGCACCGAGTTCGGCAAAGCGCTCACCGCTGCCGAATCCGAAGCAGGCGGCGGCAAGCTAACCATAACCCGGTGGCGGGCAGACAAGACCGAGGATGTGCTGGTAAAGCTGAGCGTCCTTGGCAACTACAGTGCCACCGCACCCCACGAGTGCCCGAAGTCGAAACGCATCCTCGAGCAAGGGTGCAAGGCGCTTTCCGAAAAACTAGCGAGCCCCTCATACGGCCGTCAGGACCCGATCACGCGGTCCCTGAATGCGCTAGCCTTGTTAGCCAGCGGCGATCCCACATACCTCCCGCTGATCAAAAAGGAAGCGCAATGGGCGGCGAACTATTCTGCCGACGCAATGCAAACCTGGTATTATGGCTACGTCATGATATGGCTCTCCGAATATGTGATGGCTACCGGCGACGAGTCGGTCATGCCGGGCCTGCGGCGGCTTGCTCTTGATGCCGCCAAGAGCCAGAGCGCAGTCGGTTCCTGGGGCCACAAGTTTGCGCTGCCCGACGGCCGGCTGGGCGGCTATGGGATGATGAATTCCCCTGGGGTACCGCTGACGATCTCGTTGGTGATGGCCCGCGCAGCTGGCGTGAAAGACCCGGCGCTGGACCACGCCATCGAGCTCAGTGCCCGCCTGCTGCGCTTCTACATTGGCAAGGGCGCGGTTCCCTATGGCGACCATCATCCGTGGATTCAAAACCATGACGACAACGGCAAGTGCGGGATGGCTGCAGTCTTGTTCAACCTGCTGGATGAGGCGAAGGGTGCGGAGTTTTTCTCACGCATGAGCATCGCCTCCCACGGGCCGGAACGCGACACGGGCCACACCGGGAATTTCTTCAACATCCTCTGGGCGATGCCGGGCGTCGCCCAGTCCGGCCCCCATGCCACCGGTGCGTGGATGCAGGAGTTCGGCACTTGGTACTTCGACCTCGCACGCTGCTGGGACGGCAGTTTCCCCCACCAGGGTCCGCCCGAGGCCGCCAATGACAGCTACGCGGGCTGGGATGCCTCCGGCGCCTACCTGCTAGCCTATGCAATGCCGCTGAAGAAGTTATATCTAACTGGAAAGCGGCCGGGAGTTGTGCCGCAGCTCAGCGCCGCCGCCGCGCAGGCCATCATTCTGGATGGACGCGGCTGGAGCAACAAGGACCGCAACAGTGCCTACGACAAGCTGACTGGTGACCAGCTCTTTGCATGCCTCGGCAGTTGGTCGCCTATCGTCCGCGAGCGGGCGGCAATGGCCCTCGCCCGCCGCAGAGATATTCCCGTTCAGCCAGTGTTGAAAATGCTAGAGTCTCCGCAGATTGAATCCCGCTATGGTGCCTGCCAGGCGCTGAGCGCCCTTGGTGGACGTGGCGCGCCGGCCGTCGCAGCACTGCGGAAACTACTGGCTGAGCCAGACCTGTGGTTGCGCATCAAGGCGGCCGATGCCCTGGCAAGTATCGGCACTCCGGCCATTCAAGCCGTGCCGGAACTACTAGAACTGTTAGCCAAAGTCGATACGAAGAACGATCCGCGCGGCATGCAGCAGCGGTATTTTTCATTTGCCCTTTTTGATAACGGCGGCGAGCACGCTGTTGGAATGCTCAACCGTTCCCTTGACGGAGTGGACCGCGAGTTGCTCTATCAAGCGGTACGTGCCGGGCTCAAAAACCAGGACGGCCGCGCCCGTGGTGCCATCGGCTCGGTTTACCGGAATCTATCGGCCGAAGACATCAAGCCATTGTTGCCGGCCATTCTGCAGGCGGTTGTCCAACCGGCCCCGAGCGGCGAAATGTTTGCCGACGAAATCCGCCTGGAGGGCCTCCGCATCCTGGCCAAACATCGGATCAAGGAAGGAATCAGCGCATGCGTCAATTACACCCGTGACCAGAATCCGTGGGACAGCCAGGATCGGACGCCAAAACTGATGGAGATCCTGCTTAGCTACGGTGCCAACACGAAGTCGGTTATTCCCGATCTGACGCGAATTGCCGACTACTTCGAAAAGGACGAAAAGGATTTTCCCAGACATCTGATGATCATGAAGGCCAAGTGCGTCCGCGAGACAATCCGTGCGATCCATGCCTCAACCGACAAACCGGAACTCATCGGCATCCAATAGACCAACGGCAATTTTTCATGGTTTCAAGAGGACGACACGGATTGGATAAGCCCCCCGAAAGTGGCCAATACCACATCCAATCTTTCCAAAAAAATTTATTTGGAGACTCTGAAATTTTTTCCAAGCGTACTTGTCGAATCTGACG